>DATJQG010000072.1:0-3408 GCA_035506015.1 Candidatus Edwardsiibacteriota bacterium | reverse complement strand
GACTTGCCGCTGCCGGTGGTGCCGGTGACCAGCAGCAGGCCGCGGTGCTTGAGGGACAGCTCCTTGATCACCGGCGGCAGCATCAGCTCGTCGACCTTCTTGATCGACACCGGGATCGAGCGCAGCGCCAGGGCCACGCTGGAGCGCTGCATGTAGACGTTGACGCGGAACCGGCCCAGCCCGGCCACGCCGATGGCGAAGTCCAGCTCCTTGTCGTTGGCGAACACCTCCTGCTGGTCCTTGGGCATCAGCTGCAGCGCCACCTGGCGCAGCTCCTCGGGCGACAGCGGCGGCTCGTTGAGCGGCCGCAGGAACCCGTCGATCCGGAACACCGGCGGCATCCCCGCCTTGAGGTGCAGGTCCGACGAGTTCTCCTTCATCATCCGTTCCAGGACTTGCTTGAGGTTCATGCGTTGGCCCTTTCCAGGTATTTGCCGGTGCGGGTGTCGATCTTGACGGTGTCGCCCTCGTTGATGAACAACGGCACCTGGACCTCCAGCCCGCTCTCCAGCACGGCCGATTTGGTGACGTTGGTGGCGGTGTCGCCGCGCGCGCCCGGCGCCGAGCTGGTGACCTTGAGCGTCACGGCCATCGGCACCTCGACGCCCAGCACCAGCTCGTCGTGCTTGAGCACGGTCAGCTCCAGGTTCTCCTTGAGGTAGCCCTTGATCTCGTGGAACATCGTCTCGGGCAGGGCCACCTGCTCGTAGCTCTGGGTGTCCATCAGGTGGAACATGTCGCCGTCGGTATAGAGGTACTGCATGGTGTATTTCTCCAGCCGCACCTCGGTGATGCTCTCGCCCGAGCGGAAGGTGCGCTCGATTACGTTGCCGCTCTTGACGCTCTTGAGCTTGGTGCGGACGAAGGCCCCGCCCTTGCCGGGCTTGACGTGCTGGAATTCGACGACGTAGTACAGCTGGCCCTCCAGCTCCATTGCCATGCCGTTGCGGATATCTGCGGTGGTTGCCACGAAAACCCTCGTTGATTTATTTCTTGATTGTAGTTATTCGATTGATCGGAGCGCTGACGAGCGATGCGTCTTGAAATCGGACAGATCCGATTATTTGATGGCGATCAATTCCTTGGGCGAGCGGCTGAGGATCCTGTTCCCCGTTTTGGTGACGGCCACCAGGTCCTCGATCCGCACACCGCCCCAGCCCGGCAGGTAGACGCCCGGCTCGACGGTGACCACGGCGTGCTCGGGCACGATGTTGTCCGACAGCTTGCCCAGCCGCGGCAGCTCGTGCACCTCCAGGCCCACGCCGTGGCCCAGGCCGTGGCCGAACTGCTGGCCGAAGCCGGCGCGCTCGATCACCCCGCGGGACGCGGCGTCGGCCTGCTTGCCGCTGACGCCGGCCCGCACCGCGTCCAGGCCCGCCTGCTGGGCGTCGCGCACCACGCCGTAGACCAGCTTGTGCCGGTCGGTCGGACGGCCCAGCAGCACGGTGCGCGTCATGTCCGAGCAGTAGCCCTGGTAATAGGCGCCGAAGTCCAGCACGATGAAGTCGCCCCGGCGCACTTTCCTTGTGCCCGGCTTGGCATGCGGCAGCGCGCCGTTGGGGCCCGAGCCCACGATGGTCTCGAACGACGGGCGGGCCGCGCCGAACGACTTCATCAGCGCCTCCAGCCGCGCGCCGATCGCCAGCTCGGTCATGCCGGGCCTGATCTCGCGCACGATCCGGGCAAAGGCGCGGTCGGCGATGGCCGCGGCCCGGGCGATGGCCCGCAGTTCCGCCGCGTCCTTGACCTGGCGCAGCTGTTCGACCAGCCCGACCGTCGGCACCGCCTGGGCGCCGCCGCGGCGCAGGACGTCGTACTGCGCGTATGTCAGGTGCTGGGCCTCGAACCCGGCGCGCCGCAGCTTCGCGATGTCGGTGCGCTGCAGCAGGTCCGAGTAAAGGTCCTTCCTGATGATCACCCGGCGCGCGCCCTTGACCTCGCGCTTGACCTGTTCCTGGTAGCGGAAATCGGTCAGGAACACGCTGCGGCTGGGCGTGACCAGCAGCAGGCCGGCGCTGCCGTTGTAGCCGCACAGGTACCTGACGTTGGCGAGATGGCTGACCAGCAGGCCGCCCAGCCGTTCCCGTTTGATCTGCGAGCGGACCCTGGCGATCCGCGCTGCGTGTTGTTCCATGTTCCTCTCAACGGGGAAAACCACGGATGCGGTCGATCCGTGGTTCGCCACCCCTTCGCGTTCGCATGCTTCCGGTTATTTCTGCAGGCTGGACAGCCAGCTCTGAAAACTGCTGACGGCCTCGTCCTTCTTGGGCTCTTCCGCGCCGCCGGACGCCGGCTGGGCGGGCGGCTCGATCCCCATCGACGACTTCTCGTCCGGGGTGAACAGCGCGCCGAAATTGACCGGGGCGGCGGGTTCCGGTGCCGCCGGCGCGGCCGATGCGGCGGGCGCTGCCGGCAATGCCTGCGCAGCAGGCATTACCGGCGCAGCAGGCATCGCCGGCGCCGGCGGTTCGACATTGACCTCTTCCTTGGCCGGTTCAGGCGCCAGCTGCAACGGCGTGGTCTTGGAATCGTCGCTGTCCGGGATGTTGAGCTCCTTGCCGACCGCTGCCTGTTCCATCGCGGCGAACATCTGGCTGAACATCTTGTCCGTCGCCTCGGCCGGCGCCGCCGGCGGCGTCTGGGCCTGGGCCGCGGGCTCGGGCTGCTTGGCCTCGGCCGCCGGCTGCTCGGCGGGAGCCGCGCCGCCCGGGGACATCTCGTCGGGGTAGGCCTTCGCCAGCAGCTCGTCCATCCGGGCCTTGTACGTTTCGTTGCCGGGGTTGGCCGCGATCAGCTGTTGGTAGATGTCGATGGCCTTCTCGAAATGGCCCTGCTGGGCGTAGATCTCGGCCAGGGTCGGCGTGGCCTCGCCCTCGGCGGCCGGTTCGGCCGGTGCCGCCAGCGCCGGCTCTGATTGCGGCGCTGCGGCTGCGGACGCAGATTGCTCGGTCTGCTCGATCACGGGTGCGGCAGGCTCGGCCATGAGCGGCGCCGCGGACTCGATCGCGATCGCCTGTTCGGCGGGGCCAGCGGCTTGCGCCTCGGCCTTCACCGGCTCGGTTGCCATAGCGGGTTCCAGCACCAGCGCCGGTTCCGCCGGTGGTTCGGGCTGCGCCGGCGTGACCGGTTCTGCTTGCGGGGCCTGCGTTTCGGCCGGCAGGGGTTCGGCGGGCAGGGCCTGGAAAGGCGCGGGCGGTTCTGGTGCCGGCGCTGCGGCAGGGCGCAGCGCGGCCTTGAGCTGCTCGATCTTCTCCGCGACCTCGATCTCGCCCGGCTCCAGGTCCAGCACCATCTGGAAGTATTTCAGGGCCTCCTGGGACATGCCCTGCTTCTCGTACGTGGTGGCCAGCATCTTGTAGCCGACCAGGTTCTGGGGGTCGCTCTTGATCGTCAGCTGGAACTCCTCGG
>DATJQG010000071.1:0-4576 GCA_035506015.1 Candidatus Edwardsiibacteriota bacterium | reverse complement strand
TGAAGGTGACGATCGAGGAGAAGCTGGCGCGCAAGGATTTCGATGCGGCGAAGTTCTACCTGAAGCGGAAGCTGTACCTGTCGGCCAAGATCTGCTGCGACGGGATCATCCGGGAGTACCCGGACACCAAGTGGGCGCCGCAGGCCAAGGCGCTGCTGCTGTCGCTGCCGGGGATCACCGTCAAGTCGGCCGGCAACGCCGCCGACAGCGCCGCGGCACGGGCCAAATAGCCGTGCCGCGCAGGCGGCGCGGGGTTTTTGCGGTTGACTGGAGCTCCAATGGATGCTATAATAACCACTTGAAACCTTAACAAGGCCGTACGAATGAGAATCCACCAGGCAGCCCGCTGCTGCCTATCGCTGGGGCTGCTGTGCGCGGCGGCGCTGTCCGCCTCCGCCAAGCCCATCACCGTGCTGCGGGTGCAGGGCAACGAGCGGATCGACGAGGCCACCATCATCAACAGCTCGATGATCCTGACCGGCGACGAGTTCGACACCACCAAGGTCGCCGAGTCCATCAGGAAGATCTACACCCTGGGCTACTTCTCCAACGTCACCGCGGTCTCGGACACCGCCTTCGGCGGCATCGCCCTGACCCTGGTGGTCACCGAGAAGCCGCAGATCCAGCGGGTGGAGGTCGTGGGCAACAAGAAGATCAAGACCAAGGACATCGAGGAGAAGCTGCCGATCAGCGCCGAGAGCTTCCTGGACCGCAAGGCCATCAACGACGCCAAGGAATACATCAAGTCGCTGTACCAGGAGAAGGGCTACTACAACGTGCAGGTCAGCGACACCCTGCTGGAGTCGGGCAAGCGCGCGGTGGTGCGGCTGACCATCAGCGAGGGCAGCAAGCAGCGGCTGGCCAAGGTCCGGTTCCGCGGCAACGACCACCTGCCGGCAAAGAAGATCGTCGGGGCCATCAAGTCCAAGCCCCGCGGCTGGACCATCGTCTGGAAGGTGATCCCCTGGTGGCGCACCGGCAGCTTCAACCCGGACACGCTGAAGGAGGACGTCGGGCTGATCAAGCGGCTGTACAAGAACTACGGCTACATCGAGGTGGCGGCGGCGCTGGACTCGCTGTCCTACAACGCCGCGCGCGACCGGGTGACGGCCAACTTCTCGGTCAGCGAGGGCACCCGCTACCGGGTGGGCGACGTCACCATCAAGGGCAACGAGAAGCTGCCGTCCAAGCTGCTGGAGAAGATGGTGGAGCTCAAGCGCGGCCAGGTCTACCGGATCGACGACGCCGACAAGAGCCTGGAGAACCTCTACAGCGCCTACACCGAGGAAGGCTACATCTACTGCAATATCTTCCCCGAGGAGGACCTGCGCGACTCGTCGGTCAACGTCAACTACGGCGTCACCGAGAACCAGCAGGCCTACATCCGCAAGATCATCATCAACGGCAACACCAAGACCCACGACAAGGTGATCCGGCGGCAGCTGCTGGTGCGGCCCGGCGACCTGTTCCGGCGCTCGGCCGTGATGCGCAGCCAGCGCGAGATCTACTCGCTGGGCTATTTCGAGGACGTGCGGATCAACTCGCAGAAGGCCGACACCAACGGCAACATCGACCTGATCTACGAGGTCAAGGAGAAGCAGACCGGGCAGTTCCAGGTCGGCGTCAGCTACGGGCAGATCGACAAGCTGGTGGGCTTCACCCAGATCGGCTGGCCCAACCTGATGGGCCGGGGCCAGGAGCTCAACCTCAAGACCGAGTTCAGCAAGCTGAAGTTCGACGTCCAGATGGGCTTCACCGAGCCCTGGCTGTTCGACACGCCGACCTCGGCCGGGATCGACCTGTTCCACACCTATACCGACTACGAGATCTACGACCTGCGCCGCACCGGCGGCACCTTGCGGCTGGGGCGGCCCCTGCCCTGGCTGGACTACACCCGCGGCTACTGGTCGTACACGCTGGAGCGGGACAACCTCAGCAACATCGAGGCGGCCTACCAGCCCTATTACGCCAACCAGACCTGGCCCAAGATGTCCTCCAGCACCAATTTCACGCTGGTGCGGGACAGCCGCGACCGGCCGTTCAACGCCACCGACGGCACCCGCAGCGTCCTGTCGGCCGAGTACGCCGGCGGCCTGCTGGGCGGCCAGGTCAAGTACCAGAAGTACCTTGCCGAGTACCGCAACTACCACCCGCTGTTCTGGAAGTTCGTGGGCATGGCCAGGGCGCGGGTCGGCGCGGTCGACGGCTACACCACCCCCACCACCGTGCCGCTGGACCAGACCTTCTTCATCGGCGGCGTGGGCGACGACGGGGTGCGGGGCTACCCCGACCGCAGCCTCAACCGCGGCACCATCAACCGGGCGGAAGCGATCGGCAACATCGAGATCAAGTACAGCTTCAACCCCAGCATCTACCTGCTGACCTTCGCCGACGCCGGCCAGTCCTGGACCAGCCTGCGCAAGAGCTCGCTCAAGGGCTTCTACAAGGGCGCGGGCGTGGGCGTGCGGGCCGAGATCCCGATGCTGGGCATCCTGGGGCTGGACTGGGCCTGGGGCTTCGACCGCAAGCGGCTGGGCTACAGCGACAACTGGGAGCTGCATTTCCAGATCGGCACCACGTTCTGATCGCGATAGCCAACGAGGAAGAGCTGCGGCACGCAGCTCTTGTTTTCCGTTCACATCGTTCTTGACCATCAGGGGGAGGGCGGACATGAAACGGATCCTGATCATGGCGGCGGCCGCGGCGGCGCTGGCCGCCTGGGCGGCGCCGGGCCTGTGCCAGAAGATCGGCTACGTCAACTCGGACTCCATCTTCGCGCGCTACCACGGCGCGCAGGACGTCCGGCAGGAGATGGCCCGGGCCCAGGCCGCCTGGAACCAGGAGGTCGACGCCCGCAAGAAGCAGATCGACTCGCTGCAGAAGGCCCTGGACGACCAGATGCTGGTGATCTCCAGCGAGCGGCGCCGCACCCGCCAGGAGGAGATCAAGACCAGGAAGCAGGAGCTGGAGAACTACATCCACGACGTGTTCGACCCCAAGGGCAAGGCCGACCAGAAGAACCGCGAGCTGTCCAAGCCGATGGTGGAGAAAGTGGGCACCGCCATCAAGAAGGTGGCCCTGGACAACAACCTGCAGATGGTGCTGGACGGCTCGGCCGGCAACATCGTCTACGCGGCCAAGGACCTGGACATCACCGCCGACGTGATCGACGAGCTGGAGAAGGCCGAGGGCGGCGCGGCCGGCGGCATCGCCAGCATCGTGGTCTACCCGTTCAAGGAGGACGCCGAGGCCGCCCGCAAGAGCTACGCCAAGGTCCTGCTGCCGTACCTCAACGGCGCGCTGGACCGCACCCGGGCCATCAAGCCGGTGCCGCAGCAGCAGGTGCTGCAGCTGCTCAAGGACAAGGGGATGGAGAACGCCGAGGTCTCGCAGCTCAAGGGCATCGAGCTGGCCAAGGTGCTGGGGGCGCGCTACATGGTGCTGAACGCGGTCACGGCCAACCCCGGCAACGGCCAGATCACGGTGTCCTGCCGGCTGTTCAGCGTGGACGACGACCTGCTGCTGTCCGAGGAGCTGGAGATCGCGCTGGACGACAAGTCGCTGGCCTCGGTCTGCGAGAAGCTGGCGGACCGGCTGGTGGCCAAGGCGGGCCAGCAATGATCAAGGTCACGGCCAGCCAGGTGGCCGCGCTGTGCGGCGCCACGATGTCCGGCCCCGACGTCGAACTGTCCAACCTGGCCGGCATCAAGGAGGCCGCGCCCGGCGACCTGTCGGTGCTGCACAACCCGCGCTACGCGAAATACCTCAAGGAAAGCCGGGCCTCGGCCATCATCGTCCACCCCAAGCAGGCCGGCGAGGCGCCGGCCGGGCGGACCCTGCTGGTCACCGACAACCCCTACCTGTGCTGGGCCAAGGTGATCACGCTCTACGCCGAGACCATCAAGGTCAAGCCCGTGCCCGGTATCCATCCCACCGCGGTGGTCGATCCCTCGGCACGGATCGATCCTTCCTGCACCATCGGGGCCCATGCCGTGATCGACGCCGGGGTCAAGATCGGCCCCAACACGGTTGTGTATCCACTGGTGTACATCGGACGCAACTCGACGATCGGCCGCGACGGCCTGGTCTACAGCAACGTGGCCATCCGCGAGAACTGCTGCATCGGCGACCGGGTGATCATCCACTGCGGCAGCGTGATCGGCGGCGACGGCTTCGGCTACGCCCAGGACGGCCCCAGGCACTACAAGATCCCGCAGATCGGCACGGTGGCGATCGAGGACGACGTCGAGATCGGCTGCGCCTGCACCATCGACCGCGGCGTGTTCGGGCCGACCACCATCAAGCGCGGCACCAAGCTGGACAACCAGGTGCAGGTGGCCCACAACGTCACGGTGGGCGAGGACACGCTGCTGATCGCCCAGAGCGCCATCGCCGGCTCCACGACGGTGGGAGACCGGGTGGTGATGTCCGGGCAGGTGGGCGTGCACGGCCACATCCGGATCGGCAACGACGTGCGGATCGGCGCCCAGGCCGGCATCACCAAGTCGGTGCCCGACGGCATGAACGTCTCCGGCTACCCGGCCATGGAGCATATCAAAGCCCGGCGGCGCGAGGC
>DATJQG010000070.1:0-2839 GCA_035506015.1 Candidatus Edwardsiibacteriota bacterium | reverse complement strand
CGCGTCCAGCAGGTTCCAGGCCGAGAACCCCATGAAACTGACGCCGGCCATCGCGATCACGCTGACCAGCAGGGTCAGCCCGCCCGAGACCAGGCCCGCGATCCAGGCGTTCCGGATGTGCTTCCGCGCTTGCTCTAAATCCATCGTTTCACCGTTGATCGTTCACCGTTTACTGTTGACGGGTCCGTCTTTGTATCCGCAATTCACGATTCACGTTTTACGGTTCACGTTTCACGCCAGGGGTCACTCCGTGTCGTCGTCCTCGAAGCGGCCGGCCTCGAATTTCTTCTGCATCGACTCCTGCAGCCGGCGGTTGAACTCCTCGGGCGTGCGGTAGCCGTAGATCTTCAGCAGGAAGTTCATGGCGATCACCTCGGCGATCACGCTGATGTTCTTGCCAGGGATCACCGGCACGGTCACCAGGGGGATCTCCACGCCCAGGATGGTGGTGGGCTTCTCGTCCAGCCCCAGCCGGTCGTAGTCCTCGTCGTCCGTCCAGCGCTTCAGCCGCACCTCGACCTCCACCCGCTTGCGCATCCGCAC
Organism: Candidatus Edwardsiibacteriota bacterium; assembly: GCA_035506015.1. Taxonomy (GTDB): domain Bacteria; phylum Edwardsbacteria; class AC1; order AC1; family EtOH8; genus DATJQG01. Next base: position 2,296 of record DATJQG010000070.1, on the reverse strand, counting down.
CGCGCGGATGCCGAACAGCGTGGCCAGGTCGATGATGCCCACGCCGCGGATCTCCATGTGGTGCTGCAGCATCTGGTTGCCGTAGCCGATCAGCACGCTGCTGCCCCGCCGCTTGATGAACACCACGTCGTCGGCCACCAGCCGGTGGCCGCGCTCCACCAGGTCCAGCGCGCACTCGCTCTTGCCGATGCCCGACTCGCCGGTGAACAGCAGGCCCACGCCGTAGACGTCGACCATCGCCCCGTGCACCGTGGTGGTGGGCGCCAGCTTGTTGTCGATGTAGGACGACAGCCGGTGGATGAAGTCCGTGGTGTCGAGGTCGGTGCGCAGCACGGCGATGCCGCGCGCCGCGGCCACGGTCACCAGGTCGGGCTGCACCTCCAGCTGCTTGGTGACGATGGCGCAGGGAATCTCGAACGAGGTGATCCGCTGCAGCGCCTGCTGGCGGGCCTCGGGCGCCAGCGTCGCCAGGTAGCCGGTCTCGGTGATGCCGATGATCTGGATCCGCTCCCACAGGTAGTAGCCCATGTAGCCGGACAGCGCCAGGCCGGGCCGGTTGATGTCGGCCGTGGTGATCTGGCGGTCCAGGCCGGCGTCGCCGGTCAGCGCCTCCAGGTGGAAGTCCTGCTGGCGCTCGCTGAGGAGCTCCCGCACCGTGATCGTTTTCATGGCTGGCCTCGTGCTCTGGTGGTTGTGCCCGCCGCGGCGGCGGGCGTCGACCGCTCCGCCGCTATTCGCGGGCCGCGGCCTTGCGCGACAGCCGCTTCTTGTTGTCGCGCCGCCGCTCCTTGACCTTCTTGACCTGGGTCTCCAGCTTCTTCACCGCCAGGTCGATGGCCGCCGCCGGGTTGCTGGCCTCCTCCCGCGCCGCCAGCCGCACGCCGCCCGGCAGGTGCACCGTCACCTCGGCGATGTGGCGGTGCTTCTCCTCGGTCATGACCACCTTGGTCTGGTCGATGCGGTCGAAGAACCGTTCCAGCTTGAAGACCTGCTCCTCGATCACGGCGCGCAGGGCGTCGGACATGCCGTCGAAATGCCGGGTGGTGATGCTCAGCCTCATGGTCGCCTCCTCGTGTGTTGAGAGTATTGTCGTGAAGGGACAAATGTTCCGTCCGATGCCGGGACCCGGGGCCTCACGGCGTCCCCGCGAACACCTGCCGCGCATGGTACGAGCTGCGCACCAGCGGCCCGGCCAGCACCATCCGGATGCCCGGCAGCGCCTCGCCGTAGCGCGTGGCTTCCGCGAACTCCCGCTCGGTCCAGTAGCGCGCGACCGGGATGTGCCGCGGCGACGGCGCCAGGTACTGCCCGATGGTCACCAGCTGGCAGCCGGCCTCCGCCAGGTCCCGCAGCAGTTCCTTGACCTCGTCGAGCGATTCGCCCAGCCCCACCATGATCCCGGACTTGGCGGTCAGCCCCGCGGCCTTGACGCGCGCGATCAGGTCCAGCGAGCGCCGGTAATCGGCCTGCGGCCGCACCCGCGGGTAGAGCCGCGCGATGGTCTCCAGGTTGTGGTTGAAGACGTCGGGTTTTGCCGCGATCACGGCGTCGACAGCTTCGCTGTTGCCGTTGAAATCGGGGGTCAGCACCTCGATCAGCGTACCGGACGATTGTTTTCTGATCGCGGCTATCAAAGCCACGAAGTGGCCGGCCCCGCCGTCCGGCAGGTCGTCGCGCGTCACCGAGGTGATCACCGCGTACGCCAAGCCCAGCTGGGCCACCGCGTCCGCCACCCGCCGCGGCTCGTCCGGATCGAGCGCGGTCGGTGCATGGTGAGAGACGGCGCAGAACGCGCAGCCGCGGCTGCAGTGCGGCCCCATCACCAGGAAGGTGGCCGTGCCCTGGGCGTAGCAGCCGTTGCGGTTGGGGCAGCGCGCCTCCTCGCAGACCGTGAACAGCCGCATGCCGCGCAGCGCCCGCTCGACGGCGTCGCGCTGCGGCGTGCGCACCAGGGTCTGCTTGAAGCTGTCCGGCAGCCGCTGGGTCTTCACAGGCATAATTTAACCACAGAGTACACAGAGAATATCATGTTTGATTCGCCATTGATAGAACAATATGAACGAGCGTATTCATGATTGCGCTAGTGTACAAGGGTAGATTATTTCCCTGAAAATAGCCTGCGCTCTATGTCCTCTGTGATTCACAGGCTAGAGCTTGCGGCGCAGCTTGACCGGCAGGATCTTGTCCTCCATCCGGTACTTGGCCACCGTGCGCCGGGCGATGTGGATGCCGCCCTTGGCCAGGATGTCGACGATCTGCTGGTCGGTCAGCGGCTTCTTGGGGTTCTCGCCCCGCA
>DATJQG010000069.1:0-3123 GCA_035506015.1 Candidatus Edwardsiibacteriota bacterium | reverse complement strand
TGACGCGCCGCTGCGACAAGTGCGGCGCGGCGATCCCGGCTGGCGGGCTGTACTACGAGGCGCGGATCGTGCTGGACCAGGGCTTCGACGGCGTGATCGTCGTCGGGCCGGACGACGACCTGCAGTCGCTGGTGCGGCGGGTCGACGAGCAGACCCGCGGCGTGCCCGAGCGCCTGCTGGAGCAGGACGTCCACAAGGAGATGGCGTTCCTGCTGTGCCCGCGCTGCCGCGAGCGGTTCGCGGCCAACCCCCTCAACCTGCCGCTGGATACCGGCGGCGTCCCCCGCAGCTACAAGGACATCGAGGACTGAGCGCAGCCTCGTGCTGATCGCCGCCCTGATCCCCGCCATCCGTCATTCGTAATTCTTCATTCGCAATTCGTCATTCTCTCGTTCGATGCAGCACGCCCGATTCACCCACCTCCACGTCCACTCCGAGTACAGCATCCTCGACGGCCTGATCCCGGTCAAGCAGCTCGTCAAGCGGGCGCTGGACTTCAAGCTGCCGGCCCTGGCGCTGACCGACCACGGCAACATGTTCGGCGCGCTGGAGTTCTACACCCAGGCCAAGGAGGCCGGCGTCAAGCCGATCATCGGCAGCGAGGTCTACGTGGCGCCGGGCAGCCGCTTCGAGAAGGCGGCCAACGACAGCGGCGAGCGCTCGCACCACCTGGTGCTGCTGGCCCGCGACGAGACCGGCTACCGGAACCTGATGAAGCTGTCGTCCGCCGGCTTCATCGAGGGCTTCTACTACAAGCCGCGGATCGACAAGGAGCTGCTGGCGAGCCACGCCGCCGGCCTGCTGGCGATGTCCTCCTGCCTCAAGGGCGAGGTGTCGCAGGCCATCCTGCGCGGCGACACCGCCAAGGCCCGCGAGATCGCCGCGTTCTACCAGGGGCTGTTCGGCGAGCACTTCTTCCTGGAGATCCAGGACCACGGCATGGCGGACGAGCGCAAGATCATCCCGCAGATGGCCGCCATCGCCCGCGACCTGGGCATCCCGCTGGTGGCCACCAACGACGTCCACTACCTGGAGAGCCGGGACGCCAAGGCCCACGATGCCCTGCTCTGCATCCAGACCCAGACCACGGTGGCGGAGTCCGACCGGCTGAAGATGGCCAACGACCAGTTCTACTTCAAGTCGCCCGAGGAGATGGCCGAGCTGTTCCGCGAGTTCCCCGAGGCCGTCAGCAACACCGTGGCCGTGGCCGAGCGCTGCAACCTGATCCTGTCCGACCTGGGCTCGGGCAAGCTCAACATCCCCTTCTTCCAGCCGCCGCCGGAATTCCCCACCCAGATGGCCTACCTGCGCTACCTGGCCGAGGCCGGCCTAGCCAAGCGCTACCCCAAGGTCACGCCCGGCCACCAGGAGCGTCTGGCCAAGGAGCTGGCGATCATCGAGAAGATGAACTTCGCCGGCTATTTCCTGGTGGTCAAGGACTTCATCGATTTCGCCAAGCAGAACGACGTCCCGGTGGGCCCGGGCCGCGGCTCGGCCGTGGGCAGCCTGGTGCTGTACTGCCTGGGCATCACCGACGTCGAGCCGCTGCGTTTCAACCTGCTGTTCGAGCGCTTCCTCAATCCCGAGCGCGTCTCGATGCCGGACATCGACATCGACTTCGGCGACAACAAGCGCGACCAGGTGATCGCCTACGTCACCGGGAAGTACGGCGCCGACAGCGTCTGCCAGATCATCACCTTCGGCACCATGCTGGCCCGGGCCGCGGTGCGCGACGTCTCGCGGGTGATGGGCCTGACCTACGGCGAGGCCGACAAGATGGCCAAGCTGATCCCCAACGCCCCGGGCAAGCCGGCCACCATCGCCGATTCGCTCAAGGCCGTGCCCGAGCTGGCCGCGCTGGTCAAGTCGGACCCGCGCTACGGCGAGGTGATGGCGGTGGCCCAGGCGGTGGAGGGCCGGATCCGCAACGTCGGCACCCACGCCGCCGGCGTGGTGATCACGCCGGGCAAGCTGACCGATTACTTGCCGCTCTACAAGAGCACCAAGGGCGGCGAGGTCTCCACCCAGTACGAGATGGGCTGGCTGGAGCAGTGCGGCCTGCTGAAGATGGATTTCCTGGGGCTGCGCAACCTGACCGTGATCGAGGACACGCTGGCCATGGTGCGGGCCCAGGGCCGCCAGGTCGACATCCACGCCATCCCCTACGACGACGACGCCACCTACGAGCTGCTGCGGCGCGGCGACACCACCGGGCTGTTCCAGCTGGAGTCGACCGGGATGCGCGACCTGACGGTCAAGTTCCGCACCGCCACCATCGACGACATCATCGCCATCATCGCCCTCTACCGCCCCGGCCCGATGGACCTGATCCCCGACTTCCTGGCCCGCAAGAACGGCCAGCAGCGCATCGAGTACGAGCACCCGCTGCTGGAGCCGATCTGCAAGGACACCTACGGCATCATGGTCTACCAGGAGCAGGTGATGCAGGCGGTGCAGGCCCTGGCGGGCTACACCCTGGGCGCGGGCTACATCTTCCTCAAGGCCATCAGCAAGAAGAAGGCCGAGGTGCTGGAGAAGCAGCGGCCGCTGTTCGTCAGGGGCTGCAAGGCCACCAACGGCATCCCCGAGGCCAAGGCCGAGAAGATCTTCGACATCCTGGCCAAGTTCGCCGGCTACGGGTTCAACAAGTCCCACGCCGCGGGCTACGCCGTGCTGGCCTACCAGACCGCATATCTCAAGGCGCATTACCCGCTGGAATACATGGCGGCGCTGCTGTCGTCGGTGACCGGCGACGCCGACAAGACCGTGACCTTCATGACCAACTGCCGCGAGATGGGAATCGCGCTGCTGCCGCCCGACATCAACGCCAGCGCCTACCGCTACGCGCCGGAGAACGGCGCCATCCGAATCGGGCTGGGCGCGGTCAAGAACACCGGGCAGGTCGCGCTCGCGGCGCTGATCGCCGCACGGGAACGGGCCGGACGCTTCGATTCGCTGCAGCAGCTGCTGGAATCGGTGGACGGAAAGTACATCAACCGCAAGGCCGTCGAAAGCCTGATCAAGGCCGGCTGCTTCGACGGGATCGATCCCGACCGGCCGGCGCTGCTGCTGGGCCTGGACCGGGCCATGGATGGCGCCAGCCAGGCCCGCGAGATGCGCCAG
>DATJQG010000068.1:0-9911 GCA_035506015.1 Candidatus Edwardsiibacteriota bacterium | reverse complement strand
GACACCGGCATCGCCTGCACGCCCATCATCCCGCTGATGATCGGCTCGCAGGAGAAGGCCTTCGCCCTGTGGAAATACCTGATGGACCACGGCATCTTCGCCAACCCCGTGATGTCGCCGGCCGTGCCCGAGGGCCGCGAGATGATCCGCACCAGCTTCTCGGCCGCCCACACCGACGCCCAGCTGGACCGGGTGCTGGAGGAGTTCCGCACGGCGGGGAAAATGCTGGGTTTGCTGAAATAGGGTCCGCCCGATCCGCAGCGAAGGGACGGCACGAACGCCGTCCCTTTTTCGTCGCCAAGGTCATGAAACATTTTGCATCATCGCTGCGTATTTTTACATGAAGCCAATCATCAATGTATCACGATAGGAGCCCATCATGCGTCACACGGTACGGGTGAAATCATCGGTCCTGACGGCGGCCCTGCTGCCGCTGCTGGCCGCCGCGGCCCTGGCCGGGCAGACCGCCAGCGAGAACCGCCAGGTCGGCGCGTTCACGGCCATCGAGGCCAGCGGCGGCTACACGATCTATTTGAGCCAGGATTCCACCGTCTCGCTCCGGCTGGAGGGCGACAAGGACGACTTGGCCAAGGTCATCACCAAGGTCGAGAACGGCAAACTGATCATCAAGCACAAGCCCTGCATCCGGCTGTTCTCGTTCGACAAGGACGACATCAGCGTCTATGTCGGCTTCAAGGACATCAAATCCATCGAGCTGGCGGGTTCGAACAAGGTGGTCGGCCAGAAGCCACTGCGGTTCAAGGACCTCAAGCTCGACGTCAGCGGTTCGGGCGATATCGCCATGGACCTGCAGGCCGCCACGATCGACGCCGACCTGTCGGGCTCGGGCGACCTCAAGCTGAAAGGCGCGGCCGACGCGTTGATCGTCGACATCAGCGGTTCGGGCGATATCAAGTGCCTGGACCTCAAGGCCAAGAAGGTCGAGCTGTCCATCTCGGGCTCGGGCGACGCCGCGGTCGACGCGGCTGACGAGCTGAAGGTCGATGTCTCGGGCAGCGGCGACGTCAAGTACCGCGGCAATCCCGCCAAGGTCAACCAGAGCGTGTCCGGGTCGGGCGACATCAAGAAGGTCGAATAGAACGGTCAGGATCTCGATACACGCGGCGCCCCGCAACGGCGCCGCTTTTCGCTTGCATTCGGGGGAAAACGGCATTATGATACTGTCACACCGGCCCGGCCCGGCTGTCTAAAGGATGAACGACAATGAGGGGACAGCAATGATCAACCCGTTCGCCGGCCAGGACGCCACCCCGGTCAAGGACGAGGCCCTGGTCGCCCAGGCCCAGCGCGGCGACCACGCCTCGCTGGAGCAGCTGGTCAAGCGCCACCAGCCCTGGATCTACAACATCGCGCTGCGGATGGTGTTCTCGCCCCAGGACGCCGAGGACGTCACCCAGGAGGTGCTGATCAAGATCATCACCAGCCTGGCGGGGTTCAAGGGCAGGTCGCAGTTCCGCACCTGGGCCTACCGCATCGTGGCCAACCACGTGATCAACATGAAGAAGCGGCGGGCCGAGTTCAGCTTCACCTCGTTCCAGCGCTACGGCCGCGGCATCGACGGCACGCCCGACCTCGACATCCCCGACCCCAAGGCCGTCCCGGCCGACCTGCCGGTGATCTTCGACGAGGTCAAGACCCACTGCATGATGGGGATGCTGCTGTGCCTGGACCGCCGGCAGCGCCTGGCCTTCATCCTGGGCGAGCTGTTCCACGCCACCGACGCGGTGGGGGCGGCGATCATGGGCGTCTCCCGCGACTCGTTCCGCCAGACGCTGTCGCGCGGCCGCAAACAGGTGTACGGGTTCATCCAGGAGCGCTGCGGCCTGATCGATCCCGCCAATTCCTGCCACTGCCGCAAGAAGGCCTGGGCCATGATCCAGGGCAAGGCCATCGACCCGGCCCGGCTGGAGTTCAACCGCGACTTCGTGCACCGACTCAAGGACATCTGCGCCGACAAGCGCCGCCGGTTGGACAGCGCGATCGACCGCCGGGCGCACGACCTGTTCGCCGGGCAGCCGTTCCAGGACCCGCCGGATTACGCCAGGACCATGCGCTCGCTGCTGGACAGCAGCGAGATGAAGGACATCTTCGAACTGTAGGCATCGGTTTCGATCGATCGCAAAGGGCAGCGGACGCTGCCCTTTGCTCATTTGAGGTGTCACGGTCGGGTGTGCCGTTTGTCTAAGTACCAGGAACGATAAACGGCCAACAGAAAGGGACCGACCATGTTTCGCAGAGCACCATTCATCATCATCCTGCTGCAGGCGGCGGCGCTGTCGGCGACGGTGATCAACGTCCCGGCGGACCGGGCCACCATCCAGGCGGGCATCGACAACGCGGCCAGCGGCGACACCGTGCTGGTGGCGCGCGGCACCTACTATGAGAACATCAACTTCCGCGGCCGCGGCATCACGGTGGCCTCGCGCTTCCTGCTGACCGGGGACGTCGCGGACATCGACTCCACCGTGATCAACGGCGGCGCGCCGGTCCATCCCGACACCGCCAGCTGCGCGCTGTTCATCAGCGGCGAGGACAGCAGCGCGGTGCTGTGCGGCTTCACGCTGACGGCGGGCGGCGGCACCAGGTGGCCGGACGAGCACGGCGCCGGGACCTACCGCGAGGGCGGCGGCGTGCTGGTGGCGCTGTGCTCGCCCACCATCCGCAACAACCGGATCGTGGACAACCACACCGTGGGCGGGGACGGCCTGTCCGGGGCCGGCGGCGGCGGCATCCGCGCCGGCGACGGCGATCCCCGCATCCTCGACAACGTGATCGAGTTCAACAGCGGCGCCGACTACGGCGGCGGCATCGTGCTCAACTACTGCGGGGCGACGGTGCGCAACAACCTGATCTACCGCAACAGCGGCGGGGCGGCCTACGGCGGCGGCGGGCTCTGGCTCAACGGCAACGGCGCCCAGCCCAAGTTGATCGAGAACAACACCATCGTCGGCAACAGCTCCGGCTCCAGCGGCGGCGGGATCTGCTTCCTGGGCGGCGCCAGCGCTACCGTCCGCAACGTCATCATCTGGGGCAACTCCACGCCGCAGATGACGGCCGGGCACACTGCTAGTTACTGCGACATCCAGGGCGGGTGGTCCGGTACGGGCAACATCGATGCCGAGCCGCTGTTCGCCGACGGCAACTATTTCCTGCTGTCGGCCTCCTCGCCCTGCGTCGACGCCGGCGACACGTCCGTCGCGCTGGACGATCCCGCGGACGGCGCCCACCCCGGCCAGGCCCTGTGGCCGGCCCGCGGCGCGCTGCGCTCGGACATCGGCGCCTATGGCGGGCCCGGCAGCGCGCTGCTACCGCGCAGCCCGACCCTGGCATCCTTCGCGTCCCCGGCCCAGGGACAGGCCAAGGTCGATCTCCTGGCGCCGCTGACGGTGGCCTTCTCGGCCCCGGCCGACACCGCCTCGGTGGCCTGGAGTTTCAGCGACCCTGCCATCACGCTGGCGCCCCAATGGAACGCGCGCCGTGACACGCTGACGCTGGGCCACGGCCAGCCGTTCGCCGACCTGGGATGGTACGCGTTGTGCATCCAGAGCGCGCGCGATTCGGCGGGCTTGATGATGGCCCTGCTGCCCGACTCCGCGGTGTTCCGCGCCACCGACACAGTCCGGCCGCGCCTGGTGTCGACCTACCCGGCCGACGGCGCCACCGGCATCGCGCTGACAGCCCGGCCCAGGCTCAAGTTCTCGAAACCGGTGAACCGCGCTTCGCTGCAGTACCTGTTCAGCGATACCAGCTACCATTTCGTCGCCTCCTGGGCCAGCGGCGACACCCAGGTCCAGCTGTACCACAATTCGAAGCCCTTCGCCGCAGGCGTGACCTATACTCTGGCCCTGTCGGCAGTGACCGACACCTTCGGCAATGCACTGGTCGGCAGCGATGTCCCCGACCCCTTCAGCTTCACGGCCGCCGCGGCTGGTGTCGAAGGGTCACCGGCCGCACCCAACCCGAAGTTCCGCCTGGAGCCGGTCAGCCCTAATCCCGCGGGACGATCCGGCCGGATATCGTTCAGGTTCTCGTTGCCCAACGCCGGCGAGGCCCGGCTGGCCATCTACAACGCGCTGGGCCAGCAGGTCATGGTGCTGGCCGATTCCCCGTTGCCGGCCGGACAGCAATCGCTGCAATGGGACATCGCCGGGCAGCGGAACGGGCCGGTATCCTCCGGGCTGTATTTCGCGCGCCTGTCTGCGGGACCGCACCAGGTGCTGGCCCGGTTCATCATCGCGAAATAGATGGATCATCATTAGCATACGCAGAACGGCGCCCGTTCAGGGCGCCGTTCTGCGTTATCGCAATGATCTGCCGATCAGGGGGCCGGAGCGGCCGGGACCGCGGGCGCTGCCTTCTTCTTCGCCTTGAGCCAGACGAAGATGCCGACGATCAGGGCGATCACGATCACCAGCGCCCAGACGTTGTGCGCGATCATCGAGACGATGATCACGACCAGCGACAATGCGAACGAGATCAGGAACGAGATGAAGCCCCACACGAACCGCCCCACCTTGCCCAGGAACGGCAGCACGTTGAGCACCGCCACCACCGGGCCGAACAGGAACTGCAGGCCGAACCACATCATCAGGAAGCCCACCAGCCGCAGCACCCAGCCCGTGACCTTGTGTTCGTACTTCATCAGCGCGATGGCCTCGTCGCGGGTGCCGGCGATGGCGCGGTACAGCCTGCTTTTGCCCTGGTGCAGGTACGGCGCCAGGTTGTTGCCCTCGGCCTTGCCGAACGCGGTCACGCGCACGCCGCTGGGCACCGCCGCGAAACTGACCCTGATGTCGCCGACCTGCGGGTCGCCGGGCTGGCCGTGGCCGATGAACAGGTATTTGTCCGCCAGCTGGTAGCCCTCCTTGATGTTGATCTTGGCGGCGTCCAGCGCCAGCGGCTGGTACGCGGGCAGGTCCATGGTCCCGGGATCGACCGCGTAGGCGCCGACGGTTGCGCTGGGGACGGTGAACGATTCGCTGCCGAACGGCATCGCCGGGTTAAAGTGCCCGTCGGCATGCTTGAAATCCTTGGAGTCCTGCGGGGCGGACGTCCATTTCTTCTCGTAGCGGTAGACGGTCTCCTTGGTGCTGCTGCCGCCCGTGTTCTGCTTTTCCTTGGTCTCCTTCTCCTCGACCCAGGCGAACATCTCGGCGGTGCGCTCCAGCGCGACGTAGGCGCCGGGCTTGAGGAACTTGGGGTCGCCCAGCGAGTCGGCCGTCACCAGGCTGCCGCTGACCGATATGGCCTGGCCCTCTCGCGCCGGATCGACCCGGTCGGACGGCGCGGCCACGGTCGCCTTCTCCGCCACCTTGCCCATGTTGACCCGGCCCTCGTTCTGCCACAGCACCACGAACGAGGCGAAGAACAGCAGCATGCCGATCAGCGCGCCGACGAACGCGTTCTTGATGTTGCCGCCCCAGCCCGTGGTGTTCGTTTCCCGGAATTCATCTGCCATGATCGTGCTCCATTGATTGGTTTGCGGTCGTTTGTCCCGCCTAACGATATCGCATTTCGGGGGTTTTTTCAACAAAAATCTTGCCGGTGGAACAAACCCGTGGTTGCCCACGTAGTATTTCATGAAGGAACTATCACACGAAAGGAAAACGGCGATGAAGACCATCAAGACACTGCGCGCGATCGACCTGGGAGGATTGATCCCACTGGCGGTCCTGGCGCTGCTGGCCGCGCTGGCGGCGCTCTGAAACGCAAAAATTACTGATCCCCGAAACAAACGTCCCCGCCCCTGCGTAGTATACGCAGCGATCGGAAACATGACAAATCAGATAGAGGAAAAACCATGGACGCGAGAACCGAGAAACTGACCTTCGATTGGGGCGGCCTGATCCCGATCGCCACGCTGGCCGCGCTGTTCATCATCATCCTGTTGTAAAAAGCCAGGCCATCATCACCTCCAGTATTTTGGCTTGGTAAGGCTGAGAGTAAGAGCTCAGCCTTTTTTATTTGCCGCGATCGGGGCGGGGACTGGAACAATGGGGGCGTTCCATCCGTAGTATCATCGGGAAAACACTTCTTCAAAGGGAGGTGAACGCCATGAAGATCAGCGCCAACAAGATCCTTATCGACTGGGGCGGGTTGATCCCGATCGCCACGTTGATCGCGCTGGGCATCTGCTTTGTCCTTTAGGGCCATGGCGACCGCGACCGCCACGGGGCTGAGTGCCAACACTCAGCCTTTTTCGCGTTGGATCAGGAACGGCCGGCCAGCCCGGAAAATGGGTTTGACAGCCAACCGGGATAATGGTATACTCAAAAACATGGCCTCCCGGGAAAAAGACCTGTTGCTGGTCGAACGCTGCAAGGCGGGCGATCAACGGGCGTATAATGACCTGATCAACGGATATAAACGGCAGATCTTCAGCCTGATCTACCGGATGGTGGGCAATGCGGCCGACGCCGAGGACCTGGCCCAGGACACATTCATTAAGGCGTTCCGCAGCATTAAGTTATACGATCCCGCATATCCTTTTCATACCTGGCTTTTTAAAATAGCGCACAACACTTCCATCGACTTTTTGCGCGCCAACAAGCATGTTGCCCTGACCATCGACGATGCCGAAAACCCCATCGATATCGAGGATCAGGGCTTGTCTTTGGAGGAAAAAACCGAGCATTTGTCGCAAAAAGAGCTGATCGAGCGGCAATTGGCCTCCTTGCCGCCGCCCTACCGGGAGATCCTGGTCTTGCGGCACCAGCAGGAATTGTCGTATGAAGAGATCGCCCAGACCCTGGAAATACCGATCGGCACGGTCAAGGTCAGGCTGTTCCGGGCCCGCGAGATCATGAAGGAAAAACTGGTGAAAACGGGTGTTTTTCAGTGATCCGGGGCGGCAATACCTTCGTTTCCGATGTGAAACAAACCGGCAGACGATTTCGTAGGTATCAGTAAGAGGACACGAAAATGGACTGCATCGACATCAAGAACAAGCTCGATCAGCTGCTGGACGGCCTACTGCCGGCCGATCAGGCCAAAGAGGTCAGGACCCACCTCAAGCGCTGCCCCGACTGCCGCCGCGAGTATAACCTGCTGCGGATGGTGGCCGGCTCGGTGGCCGCGCTGCCGCTCTACCAGCCGGGCCGGCAGTTCAACGACCGGGTGCTGGCGGCGCTGGGTTTCCAACCGCTGGCCCGGCCGGCGCAGGCCTGGACGAAGTGGCTGGTGGGCGCCGGCGCGCCGCTGGCCGCGCTCTGGACCGGCCTGCTGGCCTACGTTGTCTATTCGCGGCTGTCGGTGGTCGACGCCCTGCGGGTGCTGCAGCTGGCAGCCCGGCCCCGGGAACTGCTGTCGGCGCTCTGCTTTTACGCCGTCAAGCTGGGCTTCGCGGTCAACGACGCGGCGCGCTTCGCCGCCGGCTTCGTGACCCTGGCGGTCAAGACCTCCAGCCTGCCGCTGCAGCTGGGCCTCGCCAGTCTGATCGCGTTCTCCCTGATCCTGCTGCTGGGCCGCCGGACCGGGGCCGCTTCGTACTGAAATCCCAACGCAAGGAGATAGGATTATGGCGCAACATCGTCAGAATTTCCAAACCTGGCTGGCCTGGCTGCTGGCCCTGCTGGCCGCCGCCAGCTTCGCCGGGCGGGCCCTGGCCGACGACCAATCGTACGACATGCAGATCGGCGACCACGTGATCAAGGTCAACTCCAAGGACGCCCGCCAGGGCAACGTCTACGTCGCCCGCAAGGACACCGTCAAGGACGACCTGGTGACCCGCGGCGGCTCGATCACCGTGGACGGCGTGGTCCAGGGCGACTGCGCGGCGTTGGGCGGCTCGGTGTCGGTCAACGGCAAGATCGACGGCGACGTGGCCGCGTTCGGCGGCGGCGTGGCCGTGGCCGAGAGCGCGGCGGTGGGCGGGCAGATCGCCTCGTTCGGCGGCAGCCTGGACATCAAGGGCTCGGCCGGCGACGACCTGGCCTGCTTCGGCGGCAGCATCACCCTGGGGCCCAAGGCCAAGGTCGGCGGCGACGTGGCCGACATGGGCGGGACGGTCAAGAAGGCCGACGGCGCCAAGGTCGAGGGCGAGATCAAGAACCTCAGCTTCGGCATGCTCGACCACTTCATCCCCGGCGCCATCCAGAGCGCCCAGCCCTGGCAGCAGCAGCCACGGCCGGCGCACCGCGCCCTGGGCTTCGTCACCGCGTTGGTGGTTGTGGCCGCCATCGGGTTCCTGGTGCTGCTGGTCTCCCTGTTCTTCCCCAAGAACATCGAGCGCATGTCCGCGTCGATCGAGGGCGATTTCTGGACATCGGCCGGCGCCGGGATGCTGATCGAGATCGCGCTGGGGCCGGCCCTGATCCTGATGATCGTCTCGATCCTAGGCATCCCGCTGGTGCCGATCGCCGTGCTGTTGCTGCTGGGCGCCGTGCTGATGGCCTACGCCGCTTTCGGCCTGACGGTGTTCCGCAAGCTGACCCATGCCATCGACCCCGCCCGCTACTCGACGATCGCGTCGATCGTGCTGGGATATGTCCTCCTCAACGTGCTGTACCTGATGGCCAGCCTGCTGCACATCGTCCCGCACCTGGGCTTCCTGACCGGGCTGTTCCTGGCCATCAACATCCTGGTGACCTGGTTCGGGCTGACCGTGGGACTGGGCGCGGTCTGGCGCACCCGCTTCGGCACCAGGACCGAAACGGTCGCCGTGCCGCAGCCGCCCGCGCCAGTGGCGCCGCCCGCCGTCCCGCAGCCGCCGGCCAGCGCCTAGCAATTCTTCATGAGCAACGATCGCAGCTCCCTGCGGCCGCAACCGGCCGCAGGGATTCTGCGTACCTAACAAGGAGATTCCGATGAGCAAATCCCTGTTCGTCTTTCTGGCCGCGGCGCTGCTGCTGGCCTCCCCCTTGCTGGCCCTGACCATGCGTTCCGGTGACCAAATCACCGTCGCCAAGGGGGAAGTGATCGATGACGACCTGTTCGCCGCCGGTTCCAAGGTCACGATCGATGGCACGGTCAACGGCGACGTGTTCGCCTTCGCCGGCGACGTCGTGATCCGCGGCAAGATCAAGGGCGAGCTGTTCGCCTTCGCCGGCACGGTCGTCACCGCGGACACCGTCGCCGGCCCGGTCCGGGCGTTCGCCGGAGAAGTCAACAACAGCGGGTTCGTCGCCGGCAATTTCACGGCGTTCTGCGGCAGGCTCAAGCAGGACGGTGTCCTGGGCCGCGACGCCACCATCAAGTGCGGCCAGGCCCAGATCGGCGGCATCATCGGTCGCGATCTGGGCCTCGAGGCCAAGAACGCTGAGGTCTCCGGCGCCGTCGGCCGCGACGCCTACCTGCGGGCCAGGAACCTCGACCTTTCCAAACTGGCCGTCGGCCGCGACCTGGTCTACAAGACGCCGTCCCAGTTCGCCCTGCCCGCCGGCGTGACGGCTGCCGGAAAAACGGATTGGCTGCAGCTGCCGGTCGAGCGCGAGCACCACGCCCGCGGTCTGCTGCGCGCCATCCGGGTGTTCTTCCGCTGGATCTGGTTCATCGGCCTGCTGGCGATCGGCATGATCCTGCTGGCGGTCATGCCCAGGCACAGCCTGGCGATCGCCGACGCCATCAACGGCAGTTTCTGGAAGAGCCTCGGCATCGGCGCGCTGTGGCTGGTGCTGGCGCCCGTCGCCATCGTGATCGTCGGCCTGACAATCGTGGGATTACCGCTGGCGGTGTTCGGGCTGTGGATGTATCTGACCTCGCTCTACCTGGCGGCGTTCGGCTTCAGCCTGCTGCTGGGGCGCAAGATCTTCGACCTGCTGAAGAAGCCCGCCATCTCCCGCTACTGGGCGTTCCTGGCCGGGCTGTGCGTGCTGTTCGTGGTGACGCTGATCCCACTGCTGGGCTTCGCGGTGCGCCTGTTCGTGATGGCGCTGGGCGGCGGCGCGCTGCTG
>DATJQG010000067.1:0-2511 GCA_035506015.1 Candidatus Edwardsiibacteriota bacterium | reverse complement strand
ATCCGCCAGAGACTTGATGCGCCTTCAGCTTCCCCCGCGCCCACAGCATCCGCTCGACCATCACGGTGAAGAACGCCTCGAGTTTTTGCTGGACCTCGGCCCCCTCGATCGCGCCCAGGGCCCGCGCCACGGCCTCGAAGGTGCAGACCCGCGCGGGGTCGCTCTGGGTCCGCAGCCGGAAATTCGACGCCGGTCCCGCGGCCAGGTGCACGCGGGGCAGGCCGTCCAGCGCGTGCTCGCGCTTGGCCATCTTGGCGGCCTGGTTCCAGTTGCCGTCCAGCACGACCAAGGTGACGGGTTTGTTCATATGACTGAGATAGTCTTGATTAAGTTCCCGTGAATCCAACGACGGATACAGCACCAGGCCCTGCGTGCCGGGCGGGATCATGCCCTTGGTGTCGGTCGGTTGGTCCTTGAGCCCGCGCAGGCAGACGAAGCTGTTGGCCAACGCCAGCGGCACCAGCCGCCCCGTGTTGCTGGGGCGGACCGACTCGCGGACGTGCATGATCACCGCCACCCGCGTACGCAGCGCCAGGTGCGGCGCGACGCCGCAGATGCAGAGCGGCTGCGTCATCAGGCACTTGGGGCAGCGCGGCTGGGGATGGGGGTTGTTCCTCATGCTTTGATTTTACCACAAAGACGCGAAGATACCAAGCGGAACTTTATCCACGAATTCACACCAATCCCACGAATAGCTGGATCGACAAACATCCGATGATAGCCGTGCGTATATTGATCGGATGCGACGGACCCATTGCCTTGGGTCCGTTCAGATTCTTCGATGGCCAGGCATGATAGTATGCTCAGAATGACGATGACAGGCGGCGTCATCATGAATATGGCCCCATGCATCGCAGGTGAAGGATCTATTGCTGTTGCATCTATTCGTGTTCATTGGTGCCTATTCGTGGATAAAGAAAAAGCGAGGATCGCTCCTCGCTTCTCATCGTCACACCATCACGGCTTCTTCTCTTCTGCTTTCGGCGGCTCCCACTTGCACTTGGGGCAGGCCAGGTAGCTGCCCTTGGCCTTGGAATATTTCTCGACAAGATAGGGATTGGCGCAGGATTCGCACTTCTTGTTGACCGGCTTGTACCAGATGGCGAACTTGCAGTCGGGATAGCGGCTGCAGGAGTAGAACGCCTTGCCGCGCTTGGTGCGGCGCGGGATCAGCTGGCCGGTGCAGCCGGGCTCGGGGCAGGCCACGCCGGTGGAGATCGGCTTGACGCTCTTGCACTTGGGGTAGTTGGCGCAGGCCAGGAACTTCCCGAACCGGCCGCGCTTGACCTTCATCGGGCCGCCGCACTTCTCGCAGGTGTCGGTGACCGGCTCGTCCTCCTCTCCCTCCAGCGGCTTGGTGTACTTGCACTCGGGATAATTGCTGCAGGCGTAGAACTTGCCGAACCGGCCCCACTTGATCACCACGGCGCTGCCGCAGTTGGGGCATTGCTGGTCGGTGGTCTCCTGCAGCGACTTCTTGATCTCGTCCTTCTTCGACTCGGCGTTCTTGAGGTCCTTGGCGAAGGGCAGGTAGAAGTCCTTCAGCACCTGCACCCGGTCGAGGTTGCCCTGCTCGATCTTGTCGAGCTCGGTCTCCATGTCGGCGGTGAACTGCACCTGGAAGATGTGGGGGAACTTCTGCACCAGGATGGCGCTGACCACCATCCCCAGCTCGGACGGCTTGATCTGGGCGTTCTCCTTGGCCACGTAGTCGCGGTCGATGATGGTGCTGATGATGGCGGCGTAGGTCGACGGCCGGCCGATGCCCTGGGCCTCCAGCGCCTTGATCAGGCTGGCCTCGTTGTAGCGGGCTGGCGGCTCGGTGAAGTGCTGCTTGGGCAGCAGCTCCTGCAGCGCCAGCCGCTCGTCGACCGCCAGGCTGGGCAGCGCGTTGGTGTCGGCGTAGTCGCCGGCGTCGTCCTCCTGCACGCCGTAGGCCGCCAGGAAGCCGTTGAACGTCAGCTTGGAGCCGTTGGCCCGGAACAGGCAGCTGCCGGCCCGGATGTCGACCGCGGTGGTGTGGTAGACGGCCGGCGTCATCTGGCAGGCCAGGAACCGGCTGTAGATCAGGCCGTAGAGCTTGGCCTGGTCGGGTGCCAGGAATTGCTTGACCGATTCCGGCGTGCGCTCGGACGAGGTCGGCCGGATGGCCTCGTGGCCCTCCTGCGCGCTGCGGCGCGACTTGTAATGCAGCGGTTCGGCCGGCAGGTACTCCGGCCCATAGGCCTTGAGGATGTGCTCGCGCACGCTGGTGACGGCCTCGGGCGCCAGCCGCACCGCGTCGGTGCGCATGTAGGTGATCAGGCCCACCGAGCCCTCGTCGCCCAGCTCGATGCCCTCGTACAGCTGTTGCGCCAGCACCATGGTCTTCTGCGCCGAGAAGCCGAAGGCCCGGAACGAGGCCTGCTGCAGCGTGCTGGTGATGAACGGCGGGTAGGGCGACCGCTTCTTGTCCTTGATGTCGATCTTGGCGACGGTGAACGGCGCCGCCGACAGCTCGGCCTTGAGCCG
>DATJQG010000066.1:0-5105 GCA_035506015.1 Candidatus Edwardsiibacteriota bacterium | reverse complement strand
CGCCTACGAGTACCTGGCGCCCGCGCGGCCGTTTGCCAAGACGCTCAACACCGCCGCGGGACAGTCCCGCAGTTTGTGGGATTCGTCCGGGACCTGGACGAACTATTACCATTATGGCCTGTGCCAGGCAGCGGTGGTGTCCTATTCCAGCTATGGCAAGAAGGGCGCCAAGGAGGTCGGTCGGTACGAAGTCTGGCGCGACGCCGGCTCGGGGTATTCCTGGCTGGCCGACGACTATGATCTCGCCTATGTCGACTATGCCGCAGCCAATGGCAGCACCTACGGCTATCAGGTGCGGGCCGTCTACCCCCGGACTTCCTTGCCCGACACGTTCAGCGCGTTCACCAGCCCGGCGTCGGTCACCACGGCGGTCACGGGCGCGCCCAGGGTTGCCGCGAACCACTATTTCCTCGGAGCCGTCAGCCCCAATCCGATGAACAGCCAAGCGGCGATATCCTTCGGGCTGGCCGCGGCGGGCAGGGTGAGCATCGAGGTCTACAACGTCGCCGGCCAGCGGGTGCAGGCGTTGGTCGACGGCGACCTGGCGGCCGGACCGCACACCATCACCTGGAACGGGCGAAACGAGGCCGGCCGGCGGGCCGCGGCGGGACTGTATCTCTACCGCATGCGGGCCGGCGGGTTCAGCGCGACCCGCAGGCTGCTGGTGGTGAAATAGCCGGTCCCACCGTCCGGATCTGTTACCTGGGGAAGCGGCCGCGGCAACGCGGCCGCCTTATATTCTGGCGCACATGGGCACTTGACGAAGCGCGAACGGGATGGTATAATTAGTTAGCCGTCTAATTAATAATCGAACGAATCGCCATGCCCATCCCGGAGACCGATCCCCTGTACGCCACCTTCGGCCGGGCCATCCGCTTCCACTACTGCCGGATGCAGATGCTGCTGCAGGAGCTGGGCGTCTACCCCGGCCAGCCGCCGCTGCTGTTCGTGCTGGGCAAGCACGGGCCGATGAGCCAGCGGGCGCTGGCGGCCCGGCTGCACCTGGCCCCGGCCACGGTGACGGTGATGCTGCGCCGGATGGAGCGGGCCGGCCTGGTGACGCGCCGCGGCGACCCCGCCGACCACCGCATCTCCACCGTGCACCTCACCGCCCGCGGCCGGGCGCAGCGCGACCGGGTCAAGCGCTCGCTGCGGACCATCGCCGCCGACTGTTTCGACGATTTCACCCCGGCCCAGCGCCGGCAGCTGCGGGGGCTGCTGGAACGGCTGCAGGCCAACCTGGAGCGGGCCTGCCGGCGGATCGAGCGCCAGCGGGCCGGCGGGACGAACGCCTGACCCGTGCTGCGGCTCTTCAAATACCTCAAGCCCTACGCGCCGGCCGCGGTGGCCACCGCGGCGCTGGTGGCCTGCCAGGCCATGGCCGAGCTCTACCTGCCGACCCTGATGTCGGACATCGTCAACAAGGGCATCACCCGCGGCGACACCGGCTACATCATCCACACCGGCGGCCTGATGCTGGCGGTGGCGGTGGGCGGGGCCTGCTGCGCGGTGCTGGCCGGCTACCTGGCGGCCCAGGTGTCGATGGGCTTCGGCGAGATCCTGCGGCAGCGGATGTTCGCCCACGTCACCGCGCTGTCGCTGCACGAGTTCGACCGCTTCTCCACCCCCTCGCTGATCACCCGCACCACCAACGACGTCACCCAGGTGCAGATGGTGACGATGGTGGGGCTGCGGATGATGATCATGGCGCCGATCATGTGCGTGGGCGGGATCATCATGGCGGTGTCCAAGGACCGCGACCTGGCCTGGATCCTGGTGGTGGTGATCCCGCTGCTGGCCGGGGTGATCGCCTGGGTGGCCTTCAAGGGCTTCCCGCTGTTCCGCTCGATCCAGGCCAAGCTGGACCGCATCACCCAGGTGATGCGCGAGGGGCTGTCCGGCGTCCGGGTGATCAGGGCCTTCGACCAGATCGAGCACCAGCGCGGCCGCTTCCGCGAGGCCAACCTCGACCTGACCGGGACCACGGTGCGGGTCAACCGCATCATGGCGGTGCTGATGCCGGTGATGATCCTGGTGATGAGCTACACCACCATCGCCATCATCTGGTTCGGCAGCATCCGGGTCAATCACGGCACCAGCAACGTCGGCGACATGATGGCCTTCCTGCAGTACGCCATGCAGATCATGTTCTCGATGATGATGGCCATCCTGCTGTTCATCATGCTGCCGCGCGGCCAGGCCTCGGCCGAGCGCATCGCCGAGGTGCTGGAGATGGCGCCCACCATCGGCGACCCGGCCGCCCCGGCGGCGCCGGCCTGCTCGGTGTGCGGCCACGTCGCCTTCCGCGGCGTCACCTTCGCCTACCACGGCGCCGAGGAGCCGGCGCTGCGCGACATCAGCTTCGCCGCCACGCCCGGCAAGGTGACGGCCATCATCGGCAGCACCGGCTCGGGCAAGTCGACCCTGATCAGCCTGATCCCGCGGTTCTACGACGTGGGCGCCGGCACGGTGGAGGTCGACGGCGTCGACGTCCGGGCCATGGCCCAGGCCGACCTGCGCGCCCGCATCGGCTTCGTGCCCCAGAAGGCCGTGCTGTTCTCCGGCACCGTGGCCGACAACATCCGCTACGGCAAGCCCGACGCCACCGACGACGAGGTGCGGCACGCCGCCGCCACCGCCCAGGCCACCGCCTTCATCGAGGCGATGGGCGGCTTCGACGCCGTCATCGCCGAGGCCGGCGCCAACCTCTCGGGCGGGCAGAAGCAGCGGCTGGCCATCGCCCGGGCCCTGGTGCGCCAGCCCGAGATCTACGTGTTCGACGACAGCTTTTCCGCGCTGGACTTCAAGACCGACGCCAAGCTGCGGGCCGCGCTGCGGCAGGAGATCGCCCACGCCACGGTGCTGATCGTGGCCCAGCGCGTGGCCACGGTGCTCGACGCCGACCAGATCATCGTGCTGGACGAGGGGCGGATCGCCGGCATCGGCAGCCACCGCCAGCTCTACAAGGACTGCCAGCTGTACCGCGAGATCGTGGCCTCGCAGCTGTCCGAGGAGGAGCTGCGATGAGCGAGCAGCGCGCCGCCGGCACGAAGCCGGCCGTGGTCGCCGGCCCCAGCCGGGGCGGCGTCGGCATGGTGATCGGCCGGCCGGTGGAGAAGGCCAAGGATTTCTGGGGCACGTCGCGGCGGCTGGCGTCCTACCTGCGGCCGCACCAGGCCAGGGTCGCCATGGTCTTCGGGTTCGCGGTGCTGGGCACCGTGTTCAGCATCGTCGGCCCCAAGATCCTGGGCAAGGCCACCACCAAGCTGTTCGACGGCCTGATCGCCAAGTACGTGGCCTTCATGGCCCGCCAGCCGATGCCGGCGATCGACTTCGCCTACATCGGCCATATCATGCTGTGGCTGCTGTTTCTCTACCTGCTGTCGGCGCTGTTCACCTACGTCCAGCAGTACCAGATGGCGGGCGTGGCCCAGACGGTGGTGTTCGACCTGCGGGCCGAGGTGGAGCGCAAGCTGTCGCGGCTGCCGCTGCGCTACTACGACTCGCACGCCCACGGCGACATCCTCAGCCGGGTGACCAACGACGTCGACAACATCTCGACCACGCTGCAGCAGAGCCTGACCCAGCTGATCACGTCGGCCTGCACCATCGTCGGCGTGCTGGTGATGATGCTGACCATCAGCCCGCTGCTGACCCTGATCGCGCTGGTGACGCTGCCGCTGTCGTTCGCCGTCACCGCCGGCATCGCCAAGTACTCGCAGAAGATGTTCGCGGCCCAGCAGCGCGAGCTGGGCGAGCTCAACGGCCACGTCGAGGAGATGTACGCCGGGCACCGCATCGTCAAGGCCTTCGGCCGGGAGGCCGCCTCGATGGAGCGCTTCCAGGAGATCAACCTCAAGCTCTACGGCGCGGGCTGGCGGGCCCAGTTCGTCTCGGGCATCATCTTCCCGATGATGAACTTCATCAGCAACCTGGGCTACGTGGGGGTCTGCGTGGTGGGCGGCGTGATGGTCACCAAGCGCACCATCGACCTGGGCGACATCCAGGCCTTCATCCAGTACATGCGGCAGTTCACCCAGCCCGTGGTCCAGACCGCCAACATCGTCAACATCCTGCAGTCGACCGTGGCCTCGGCCGAGCGGGTGTTCGAGGTGCTGGACGAGCAGGAGGAGGAGCCGGAGCGGGCGGACGCGCCGGCCATCGCCGAGCCGCGCGGCGCCGTGCGCTTCGAGCACGTGCGCTTCGGCTACCGCCCGGACAAGATCCTGATGCACGACCTCAGCATCGACGTCCAGCCGGGCCAGACCATCGCCATCGTCGGGCCCACCGGCGCCGGCAAGACCACGCTGGTCAACCTGCTGCTGCGGTTCTACGAGCTGGACGGCGGGCGGATCACGGTCGACGGCACCGACATCCGGGACCTGCGGCGCGGCGACCTGCGCACCATGTTCGGGATGGTGCTGCAGGACACCTGGCTGTTCAACGGCACCATCCGCGAGAACATCGCCTACTGCTGCCCGGGGGCGCCGCTGGAGCAGGTCAAGGAGGCGGCCAAGGCGGCCCACGCCGACCACTTCATCCGGGCGCTGCCCCAGGGCTACGACACGCCGCTGGGCGACGAGGCCTCCGCCATCTCGCAGGGCGAGCGCCAGCTGCTGACCATCGCCCGCGCCATCCTGGCCGACCCGGCGATCCTGATCCTGGACGAGGCCACCAGCAGCGTCGACACCCGCACCGAGGTCTTCATCCAGAAGGCGATGCAGCGGCTGATGCACGGCCGCACCAGCTTCGTGATCGCCCACCGGCTGTCCACCATCCGCGACGCCGAGCTGATCCTGGTGATGAAGGACGGCAGCATCATCGAGACCGGCACCCACAAACAGCTGCTGGCCCGCAAGGGCTTCTACGCCGACCTCTACAACAGCCAGTTCACCGGGGCCTTCGCCGAGGAGACCGCGGCGTAAGACATAGAAACGAAACACTTTTCATGGCAAAGGTGATAATTCATTAATTATATATTGATGTTACTTTTCGCAGTTCCCGTGATACTGGTAGTTCTCCCGTTCTTTTTAGTTGCTGTCTGGAGAACGCCAACGGCCGATAAGCGCACCATTTCAATCGTCCTGTCATTGATTTTTATCGAT
>DATJQG010000065.1:0-2019 GCA_035506015.1 Candidatus Edwardsiibacteriota bacterium | reverse complement strand
TGCTGCCCCTGGCCCTGCTGCCGGGCTGCAAGCGGTCGGCCCAGACCGAGGACCCCGGGCACCCAGGCCGGACGCGGATCGCGCTGGGCCGCACACCGCTGTGGGTGGAGATCGCGGACGACCCCGACACCCGCACCCGCGGCCTGATGTTCCGCCGGGCGATGCCCGAGGACGAGGGCATGCTGTTCGTGTTCGAGTACGCCGAGCCGCAGTCGTTCTGGATGAAGAACACCTACCTGCCGCTGGACATCGCCTTCATCGGGCCCGACTACCGGGTCCTCAACATCCTGGCGATGAAACCGCTGGACGAGGGGCCGCGCTACAACTCGGCCGGCGCGGCGCTCTACGCGCTGGAGGTCAACCAGGGCTGGTGCGCGCGGCACGGGGTCAAGCCCGGCGACCTGCTGTCGTTCCGGTAACGCGTTCCCCGCGGACCGCGCCAACGGCATAATGCAGGGCACAGCGATCGATGTTCCATCAGGTTAGTGATATATTGTCGCAATGGCTGCAGGCCACGCGGGCCAAATACGGCATCGACCCCGTAATATTCTTGATACTGATGACGGCCTGCGCGCCGTTTTTTTACTACTCGATCTACCGGCTGGTGCGGGCCATCGCCGCAAAGCGGAAGGCGCAGATCAACGTTTGGAGCATGGTGTTCCTGCTCTCAACGATCCTGCCGTACCTCTATGTCCTGTTCTTCGGGCGCAACATGCCATGGTGGGTGTACGCGGTCGTCGTTGCGTTGATGGCGCAGGGCGCGTATACGCTGGTGGTGCGGCGCCAGGGAAAGAGCGGGCCCGGCAGCAAGGGTACGCCGTGAAATTCGGGCCGATCCCGGGAAGCTCCATAAAATACCTATCGCTGCTGGCCGGCCTGCTGTTCGGTTGGCTGGGCTGGGGGCTGCTCAAACTGCCCATCACCGAACCCGCCGGGCTGGTCCTGCTGTATTTTCCGGTGCGGGTCGTTTGTCGCTCTTTCCACATCCCCGAGACCGACAGCGTGGCGGTGCCGTGCACGATCGTGTTGTATGGGGTCGTGGGGTTCTTCATCGGCCTGATGGCCGGGAAACAGGATCGTTGACATGATCAAGGAGGCATTATGCGCATAATTATTCGCTGCTTGGCCATATTGCTCGTTGTTTGCGGCATCGCTGGCGCGGCAGACAACAGGGGCTATGAACCGATCGCCACGTTCTCGATAGTGGCCTACGATCCGGTGGCCGAGGAATGGGGCGTGGCCGTGCAGTCCCGCTTCCTGGCCGTGGGCGCGGTGGTGCCGTACGCGCAGGCGGGGATCGGCGCCATCGCCTCGCAGGCCTGGGGCAACCCCAACTTCGGGCCGCAGGCGCTGGAACTGCTTTCAGCAGGTATTTCTGCGGACTCTGCCATGAAGGTCATCCTGGCCGCGGACACCAGCCGGGAGTACCGGCAGGTCGGCATCGTCGACGGCAAAGGGAATGCCGCCACGTTCACGGGAAAGCTCTGCCAATCCTGGGCCGGCGGGATCACGGGCAAGGGATTTTGCGTGCAGGGCAACATCCTGGCCGGCGACAGCGTGGTCAAGGGCATGGCCGCTGCGTTCGAGGTTTCGGCCGGCCCGCTGTCGCACCGCCTGATCGCGGCGCTCTATGGCGGGCAGAAATACGGCGGGGACAAGCGCGGCATGCAGTCCGCGGCCATCCTGGTCGTGTCCAAGGACGGCGGGTACTCGGGGTTCGACGACCGGATGATCGACCTGCGGGTGGATGATCACAAAGAACCGATCAAGGAGCTGGAACGTTTGCTGGTACTGCATGAGAAAACGTTCGGCGCCAGCGCGTGCGTACGAGTCGCTCTGATCGCGAAAAAGGAAGGGAAGAACGAAAAGTCCGAATTGTTGCTGGCGCGGGCCATGGCCATCGCCGAGCAGAATAATGACGACCCGCAGCTGCTCAACTCGATCGCCTGGGAGTTCGCCATCAGCGATTACCGTTTGAAGGACGCGCTGCGGCTGGCGGAGAAGGCCGTCGCGCTTGAG
>DATJQG010000064.1:0-8787 GCA_035506015.1 Candidatus Edwardsiibacteriota bacterium | reverse complement strand
ATGAAGCCGATCCAGACGAACAGCGCGATCATCGCGATCTGGATCAGCGGCACGTAGCGCAGCTCCCGCAGGATGGCGGGGTGGCCGTAATGCACGTAGCCGACGACGGTGGAGTCGGGGCCCAGGATCATGGCGATGGGGCGGTTCTCCTGGTCCAGTCCCTGCAGCGCGGCGTTGACCTTGAACAGGGGGTCGCCCTTGTCCCGGGCCCGCCACTGCGACTGCGCGGCCGGGGTCACGGCGAACGGCTCGACCCCGATCCCCTTCCAGGCCAGCGGCAGCCCGGCCTTGTCGGTGACGATCACCGGGAAGTTGATCTTCTGGATCACCTCCTCGAAGATGATCTCGGTCTCCGGGGAGCTGCCCGCCGTCTCGGGCATGGCGGCGGTCATGCAGTAGCGGGCGAACAGCCGCGACATGATCCGGGGCTCCTCCTCCAGCCGCTGGATCAGGCTGAAGGTGTAGAGCAGCGAGGCGGCCACCATCACGACGGCGCCGATGAAGATGTAGGCCGACCAGACCTCGGACCAGCGGTGGTGCGCGGCAACGGTGCGGTTCATGCCGGCCTCACGTCCGTACCTGGTCCCGGCCCGCGGCCTTGGCGCGGTACAGCGCCTTGTCGACGTAATCGATCAGCTCGTTCTTGTCGGCGCCGTCCTCGGGGTAGCTGGCCACGCCCAGGCTGACCGTGATCCGGCTGAGGTCCTTCTGGTGCTCGTCCTTGAAAGTGTAGTCGCGGATCTGCACGCGGATGCGGTTGGCGATGATCTGGGCCTCGCGTTTGCCGGTCTCGGGCAGCACCACCATGAACTCCTCGCCGCCGTAGCGGGCCACCAGGTCGACGTCGCGGGCCTGGTTGCGCAGCACGCCGGCCACCTGCTGCAGCACCCGGTCGCCGCTGGGGTGCCCCTTGGTGTCGTTGACGTTCTTGAAGTGGTCGATGTCCAGCATGATCAGGCTGAGCGCGTGGCGGTAGCGCTTGGCGCGGTTGAGTTCGCTGGTCAGGAACTGCTGGAAGTAGCGGTGGTTGAACACGCCGGTCAGGCCGTCGGTCACCGCCAGCTGCTCGGTCTGCTCGTAGAGCCGGGCGTTCTCCACGGCCACGGCCACCTGCGCCGCCAGGGTGGACAGCAGCCGCAGGTCCAGGCTGCCGAAAGCGTTGAGATTGTCGCTCTCGACGTTGATCACGCCCACCACCTGGTTCCCCAGCTTCAGCGGCACGGCGATCTCCGAGCGGGTGTTGGGGTCGATGCTGATGTAGCTGCTGCTGCGGGTGACGTCGTCGATGGTCACCGGCTGGCCGGTGGCGGCCACCATGCCGGTGACGCCCTCGCGCCCGATCCGCAGCCGCTTGCCCATCTTCTCGTCGCCGACGCCGTAGCCGCGGCTGGCGGCCAGCACCAGCTCCTGCCGCTCCTGGTCGACCAGCAGCATCCCGATCTTGGGATAACGGAACGTCTCCTGCAGGATCTGGCAGACCTGCGCCAGCAGGGTCTCGACCTTGAGGGTGGAGCCCACCGTGGTGCCGACGTTGTGCAGCACCGACAGCTCGTTGATCTGGCGGGTGGCCTCCTCGTAGAGCCGGGCGTTGTCCAGGGCGATGGCGATCTGGTTGGCCAGCGTGGCCAGCAGCCGCAGCTCGGTCTCGCCGAAGGCGTTGGGCCGGTCGTCCTCGATGTTGAGCACGCCGATGGTCTTGTTCTCGCGCTTGATCGGCACGGCCGCCGCCGACTGCACGCGGTGGTCGACCGTGTAGCGCGGGTCGCGGCGGGCCTCGTTGACCGCCATCGGCTCGCCCCGTTCCGCCACCTGGCCCACCAGGCTGTCGCCGCCCACGGTCAGGTAGAGCAGCTTCAGCTCCTCCCCGAACCCGGCCTGGGCCCCGGTGTAGATGCCGTTGGTCTGCGCCGCCACCATGAACACCGCCACCTTCAGGTAGTGCAGCTTCTCCTTGACGGCCTTGACCACGCTGTCCAGCAGCCGCTCGGTCTCCAGCACCGAGGTCACCACGATGCCGATGTCGTAGAGCAGCGACAGCTCGTTGATCCGGCTCTGGGCCTGCTGGTAGAGCGTCGCGTTCTCGATCGCCAGCACCGCGGTGTTGGCAAACGCCTCCAGCGAGCGGATCTTCTTCTTGTCCGGCACGATGTCGTTGAGCGGCTTGGCGACCTGGATGATGGCCAGCAGCTCCTTCTCCTTGGAGTAGAGCGGGATCAGCAGCTTGTCGTCGGGGTGCCAGCGGCCCACCGCCGGCTTGCTGTCGCCCAGCGGCCGGGAGATCTCGGAGAACTTGACGTCGGCGTCCTTGGACCAGAAGTACGAGTTGCTGATGCGGTACTCCGGCCGCATCAGCGGCAGGTACTCGTGCAGGCCCGGCCGCTCCTTCATCACCCGCTCGTATTCCTCGGGGCTGAACCCCGAGACCGCCTTGTGCTCCAGGTGCTGGCCGCTGTGGTCCACCAGGCTGATCAGCACCGAGTCGAAGCCCAGGCTGGAGCGGATGCCCTCGACGATCACCGACAGGATCTCCTCCAGCTTGAGCGACGACAGGATGGTGCTGGAGAGGTACTGCAGCGTCGACAGCTCGGTGTTGACCTCGATCTGGCGCTTGAGGGCCAGGTTCAGCCGGTTGTTAGTGTCCGCCACCTCCTTCTCGTTGTTGCGGATCTCCTCGAACAGCCGGGCGTTGTTCAGCGCCACCGTGGCCTGGTTGGCGAACAACGTGGCGATCTCCAGCTCCGGCGGCACGAAGGGCCGGCCGATGTCCCGCCACAGCGCCATCACGGCCTCGGCCCGGCCCTGCACCACGAACGGCACCGCCATCAGGTTCTGGCTCTCGTTGCCGGTGCCCTCGATGTGGACCGCGCGCGGGTCGCTGTCGGTGTCGTTGACGATCTCGGGCTGGCCGGTGCGGGCGATGGCGCCGGTGATGCCGGAGTCCATGGAGAACGGCAGGTCGTTGAGCATCTCGTTCTCGAACGGGCCGCGCGCCGTGATCGGACGCAGCTGCCGCTTCTCCCAGTCGACGAGGTAGATGGCCAGGGCCAGGAACGGCACCAGCTTCTCGATCTCGCTGGCGATCTTCTCCAGCACGGTCTGGAACTCGAGCGACGACAGCAGCAGGGTGCCGGTCTCCATCAGCGCCTTCTGGATCGAGACGCGGCTGTCGAGCGACGACACCAGCTCCGCCCGTTCGATGGCCAGGGCGATGGTGCTGCCCAGGGTCAGCGCCATCTGCATTTGCTCCTGGCTGAAAGTTGCTTGGTTGCCGGCGCGGTTGTCGATGTTGAGCACGCCCAGCACCGTGTCCTTGGCCTGCAGCGGCACCGCAATGGCGGGGCCGATGTTGTCCTTCTGCCCGATCGCCTTGAAGCGGGGATCGCGCTGCAGGTCGTCGGTCAGCACCGGCTGGCCGTTGGCCGCCACCCAGCCGGCCAGGCCCTGGCCCCGCGGGAACCGGGCGCGGCGCACCGTCTCCGGGTCCAGCCCCTGCGACGCCTTGATCACCAGGTGTTGCTGCGGCTGGTCCCACAGCATGATCGAGATCGAATCGGCCCTGATCAGCTGGCTGATGATGCGGATGGCCAGGTCCAGTACGTCGGGCAGGGACTCGGCGGAGGTGATGGCCTGGCTCATCTGGTAAAGGTTGGTCACCTGTTTCAGCCCCTGCCCCATCTCGAAGTACAGCTGGGCGTTGTCCAGCACCAGCGCGGCCTGGCCGGCCAGGGCGCGGGCCAGCCGCAGGTCGTCGCCGTTGTAGTCGCGGCCGTTGGCCGGGTCGGCGATGTAGACCAGCCCCAGGATCCGGTTGCGGGTCTTGAGCGGCAGCACCATCAGCCGGACGACCTCGAACGCCTGGGCCAGCCGCTTGATGATGTGGGGATCGGCGCCGGCGTCGTTGGCGACGTAGGGCTGGTCATCGCCGATCACTTTGGCGGCGATGCCGCCCTCGCTGGCGGCGAACCGGAACTCCTGCACCAGCTTGGCGGTGGACCCGAAGCGCTTGCGCTGCTGCGGGGACAGCCCGTCCGGAGCGGCGTAGGCCAGCCCGCTGACCAGGGCGCGGTCGGGCTGGTACTGCGCGATCAGGCACTTGCGGGATTCCAGCGCCTGGGCCAGCTTCAGCGCGATCTGCTCGGCCAGCGAGGCCTGGTCGGCGCTGAAGGTGACGCTGTTGAAGATGTCGAACAGGGTCGACAGCTCCTTGATCCGCTGCTGCGCAAGCTCCTGCAGCCGGATCTTCCCGATCACCTGCGCCGCCTGGGCGGCGAAGCTTTCCATCAGCCGGATATCGTCGGCGCTGAAGCCGTCGACCCGGTCGCTCTCGATGTCGAGCACCCCGACCACGGCGCCCGCCGCCAGCAGCGGCACGGCCAGCTCCGAGCGGCAGGCCGCCGATCCCTTGACGTAGCGGGGATCGCGGGTGACGTCCGGGACATAGATGGTGCCGCGCTGCTGCGCGGCCCGGCCGGTGATGCCGTCCCTGCCGATCCGCAGCCGCAGGCCCTTGATCTGCGACAACGCGTAGCCCAGCGAGTGCCGGGCGTAAAGGTGCGTCCCCGACTCGTCGGGCAGCAGCACCGAGCAGTTGAGGTAGCCGAACGAGTGCTTGATGATCTCCAGGATCCGCTGCAGCAGCTGGTCGAGGTTCTCCATGGTGACGGCCGCCTGGTTGACCTGCGACAGCGCCGACATCTCGCGCACCCGCTGCTGCGCCGACTGGTAGAGCCGCGCGTTCTCGATCGCTACCGCCACCTGGCCGGCGATGGTCTGCAGCAGCTCCTGGTGGTGCTCGTCATAGCGGGCCGGCAGCTGGTAGTGCTGGATCGCCATCATCCCCAGCACCTTGCCCCGGGCGCTGATCGGGACGCCCAGCCAGCTGGCGGCCGGCTTGCCGATCATGGCGAACCGGGCGGACGGCACCTTCTGCGCGCGGTCCCGCAGCAACAGCGGCCGCTTGGCCGTGATCACGAACTCGGTCAGGCCGTGGGACAGCTTGCGCCGCTCCCGGGGCTGGGGCTTCCCCTCCTGGACGTCGTAGACGAACTCCAGCTCGCCGCTGTCGGGATAATACAGCGCCACGTGGAAATTCGCGGCGTCCATCAGCTGCATCACCTGCTTGTGCAGCAGCGGCCACAGGCTGTCCAGGTTCATCACCTTGGAGATGGCCTGGCCGATCTTGGTGATGGCCGAGATCTCGGCCAGCTGCTGCCGGCTGTGCTCGTGGACCGTGGCGTTGTGGATCGCGGTCGCGGCCTGGTTGGCCATGTGCTGGATGGTCTGGACGTCGGTCGGGGTGAACGAGTCGGTACTGGCGTAATCCCACATCAGCAGCACCCCCAGGCAGGAGCCCTGGTGCAGCAGCGGCAGTCCCATCCAGGCCTTGGCCGGCTGGCCCGACGGCCGGACCTTGCGGCGCCGGCACTCGGCCAGGTAGTCGTCGGTGACGATGGCGCGCTTGGTCCGCCAGATCACCGTGGCCAGCCCCGGCCCCATCGCGAAGGCGGTCTGCTTGGCCTTGACGCCGTGCTCGTACTCGAACACCACGCGGAAGCGCCGCCCTTCCGGCTCGGCCAGCGCCAGCAGCATGTTGCGGGGGTTGAGCAGGCGCAGGACCTGGCGATAGATGCTCTCGAACACCTGGTCCAGGTCGAGGCTGGCTGCCACCGCCTGGCTGACCTGGGCCAGGGTCGTCAGGGCGCGGTTCTCGCGCTGCAGCGCCTCGCGCTCCAGGCGGCCGCGGATCGCCGCCGTCAGCAGCGCCGACCAGCCGGCCAGGTCGGCCCGCAAAGCGGCGTCGGGGGCGACCGGTTGCTTGAAATACAGCTCCAGCTGGTAACCGCCGGGCGCGCGGCGGTCGGCGGGGACCGCCAGCGGCAGCAGCAGGCAGGATCGGTAGCCGAAGGGCCGCAGCAGCGCCGCGGCCAGGGGTCCCTTGCCGGTCGCCGCCGCCAGCTGGAACGCCGCGCCGGGGCGCGCCCAGGGATGCGAGTCGTGGCACAACCTGATCCTGGCCTTGATCAGCTTGTCGTCCATGCCCAGGCAACAGCTGACCGGCAGGCCGCCGGGATCGCGGTTGACCAGGCAGGCGGCCGGCGCGCCGTAGCGGGCCGCGGTGAGCCCGACCGCCGTCTGCAGCAGCTGCTGCAGGTCGGCAGCGGCGAACAGCGCCGGGTCGGGGACCGGCGCGGCGGCGGGGAGCGCGGCGCGGGCCGGCCGTCGCTCACTCGTGCGCGGCATCCGTCCCCTCCTGCGCGGCCATGGCGACGAACGCGCTGACGATCTCGCGGTCGAATTGGGTGCCCGAGGCCTGCTCCAGGCGCAGCAACGCCTCGCGGAAGCTGAACGCCTTGCGGTAGGGCCGGTCCGAGGTCATTGCCTCGAAGGCGTCGGCCACCGAGATGATGCGCGATTCCAGCGGGATCTGGTCGCCCTTGATGCCACCGGGATAGCCGCTGCCGTCGTAGAACTCGTGGTGGCTGTGGATGATCGGCGCGGTGCTGCTGAGGTTCTCGATCGCCGAGACCATCTGGCTGCCGATCACCGGGTGCTGCTTGACCTCCTCGTACTCCAACGGGGAGAGCAGGCTGGTCTTGGAGAGGATCTGCTCCTTGACGCCCAGCTTGCCGATGTCGTGCAGCAGCGAGCTGTAGTCGATCAGCCGGATGCGGTCCGGCGGCAGTCCCATGAACTGGGCCAGCTTCAGGGCGTAGTGCCGCACGTTCTCGGAATGACCCTTGGTGTAGGGGTCCTTGGCCTCCATCGCGGCCACGAAGGCCTTGAGGGTGTCGTAGTAGCTGCGCTCCAGGTCGTTGTAGAGGTGCAGGTTCTCGACGGCGATGGCCGCCTGGTTGGCGTACAGCTCCAGCAGCCGCACCGTCTCCATCGAGGGGATCCGGCCGTCGACCGGCTCATCGGCCGAGATGTAGCCGATGAACTTGCCCTTGACGACCAGCGGCACGGTCAGGTTGTCGCGGGGATGCCACTCGCCGGCGATGGTGTCGGACGAGTCCAGCACGGCGGTGGCCTGCTTGATGGCCTCGTCGGCGTCGTGCGGGATGAAATAGGAATTGCTGATGCGGTGGCGGGGGTCGAAGATCAGGGCCCGGGCCCGCTCCGATGCCGGGGGCGCGCGGCGCACCAGCTCGACCTCCCGGGGGTCCAGCCCGAACTGCGCCAGGTGGGCGTTGCGGCCCTCGGCGTCCTTGACGATGATCACCATCCGGCGGAACAGCCTGAGGTCGGCCAGCCCCTTGATGGTCAGGTCCAGCTGCTGCTGGATGCTCCCGGCCCGGGCCACCGACAGGCTGACCTCGAACAGCTGCGACAGCTTCTCCTTCTCGTCCAGCAGCGCCATGTCGGCGTTGACGTGCTCGGTGATGTCCTCGACCGTGCCCTCGTAGTACAGGGGCTGGCCCCGCCGGTCCCGCACCAGGCGCGCGTTCTCGCTGATGATGATGATGGTGCCGTCCTTGCGCCGCCAGCGCGACTGGAAATCCCACACCTCGCCGTGCTCGTTGAGCTGCTGCAGGAACCGCTTGCGGTTGTCGGCGTCGACGTACCCGTCGCGCTCGATGTTGATGCCCTGCAGTTCCTCCAGGCTGTCGTAGCCCAGCATCTTGATCAGGGCCGGGTTGGCGGTCAGCAGCTCGCCGCCGGGCGAGGACTGGAAGATGCCCTCGACGATGCCGTCGAAGATCTGGCGGTATTTCCGCTCGGAATCGCTCAGCGCCTGCTCGATCAGCTTGCGCTCCGTGATGTCGGTGATGGTCCCGACGTACCCCAGCACCGTCCCGTCGCCGCTCAGCTCGGGCACCGCCTGCCCCATCACCCAGCGCACCGTGCCGTCGGGCCGCCGGAAGCGGTACTCGCTGGCCGACGGCCGGCGGTTGCGCACGGCCTCCTGCCAGCCGGCGACCACCCGCTCGCGGTCGTCGGGATGGACCACGTCCAGCCAGTCGTCGGCCATGGCGGCGGCCAGCGGCACGCCGGCGATCTCGCACCAGCGGGGGTTGACGTAGACGGTGCGGCCGTCGGCGTCGGTCTGGAAGATGCCCACCGGCGACATCCGCGACAGCGTCTGGTACTGCATCCGGCTCTTCTGGAGCTGGGTTTCGGCCTCCTTGCGCACCGTGATGTCCTCGGTCAGCACCACGATCCGGTCGAGCCGCCCCGCGGGGTCCATGATCGTGTAGAACTGCTGCCGGATCCACTGGGCCTGGCCGGGCCGCGGGCGGTCGATCCTGATCTCCGGGATCAGCAGCGTGCCGCCCCGCTGGAACAGGTCGATGATCGCGGGCACGTGATCGGGGATGTACGCGTAATGCTGCCGCAGCAGCGCCGGCGTCATCGGCTTCTGCATCTCGGCGATGGCGGCGGGCGGCAGCGCCCACAGCCGCTCCCAGGCCCGGTTGTAGCTGACCAGCCGGCCGGACCGGTCCCGCACGGCGATGGCGACCGGGGAATTCTCGATGATCGAGCGGTTGAATTCCTCGCTCTGGGTCAGCAGCTGCTCGGCCTGTTTCTTCTCCGTGACGTCGAATACCGTGCCCATCCCGGCCGGCGCGCCCTCGTAGGTCACCGCCGTGGCCGCGAAGTCCACCCAGCGCTCCTGGCCGTCCTTGCGCAGGATCTTGAACTCGTAGTGGGACGGCACCGCGTCGCCCCGCTGGCGCGCCAGGCCGCGCTGCCGGATCAGCGCGCGGAAGTCGGGATGGACGATATCCCAGAACTTCAGCTTCAGCAGCTCGCCGCGGGAATAGCCGGTCAGCTCCTCGCAGGCCGGGT
>DATJQG010000063.1:0-5888 GCA_035506015.1 Candidatus Edwardsiibacteriota bacterium | reverse complement strand
CAGCTGCTCGATCTCCAGCACCCGGCTCTCGGCGCGCTTGATCTCGGTCAGGTCCTGGAACACCGCGATCAGGCCCTGGATCGGGGCGCCGTCGCGGATCGGCGTGGTGGAAATGCCGATCGGCACCTCGGCGCCGTCGGCCCTGGTGATGGCGATCTCGCGGCGCACCGCCTGGTTGCCGTCCGCCAGGCCGCGCCGCAGGATGGCCAGCAGCGGCGCCAGCCCCTGCCCCAGGGAGTCGTCGATGTTCCGCCCCAGGATGTCGGGCGCGGCCAGTCCCAGGATCTGGCAGCCGGCGGCGTTGCAGTACTTGATGGCGCCGGCGGCCGTCAGCGTCAGCAGGCCGCTGCCCATCTTCTCCAGGATGTCGCCGGTGGACAGCCGGAAATCCTCCAGGGCCTGGGCCGCCTGCTCCAGCTGCCGGCCCTTGAGCCGCACCCGCTCGGCCAGGTATCCGGAGAACGCCGCCACCAGGTAGAAGCAGATGGCGTAGACGCAGCCGTTGAGGTAGAAACTGGCGCTGAACGCCGACGGCAGTTCCGCCCGGGCCGAAAGGCCGTAGGCGCGTTGCAATTGCAGCAGGTCCATCCACAGCAGGCCGGCGTACCCGATGCTGGCCACCGTCGCGGCGTAGATGGCGCCGCGCACAAACCGCACGTTCGAGGCCGCGATGATCGCCAGGAAGAACAGCAGCGCGTACGAGTTGTTCTCGGTGCCCCCGGTGATCCGGACAAAGGCGGTGATCCAGGCGATATCGACGGTGGTCTGGCCGTAGTGCTGCCAGGAGCCCGGCAGCCGCCGCATCAGCGCCAGCTGGGCCCAGCTCAGGGTGACGTACCCCAGCGCGGCCGCCAGCGCTGCCGGCCATGAAAGCGGAAGCGCTCCCAGGGCCGATAGCCCCAGAGCGCTTCCCGTCATCACCAGCACCAGGGACGTCCTGGCCCAGTACACTTTCCGTTCGTTGCCCGTTGCCGCTGTCATGCCCACCGCAGATCGGGACGGCGCCGCCTTATTTCCCGCCCATCAGCGCCGAGGTCATCGAGAAGATCGGCAGGTACAGCGCGATCACCATGCTGCCGATGCCCAGGCCCAGCACCACCATGATGATCGGCTCCATCGCGGCCATCAAGCCGTCCACGGCGCCGTTGACCTCCTCGTCGTAGAAGTCGGCGATCTTGTTGAGCATCTCGTCCAGGCCGCCGGTGGCCTCGCCCACGGCGATCATCTGCACCACCATCGGCGGGAAGATCTTCATGGTCTTGAGCGGCGCGGAGATGGTCTCGCCGCCGCCGATCGATTTGCGGGCCTGCATGATGGCGTCCTGGATCACCCGGTTGCCGGCGGTCTTGGCCGTGATCTCCAGCGCGTCCATGATGGCCACGCCCGACGCTAGCAGCGTGCCCAGGGTGCGCGCGAACCGGGCGATGGCCGATTTCTGCTGCAGGTTGCCGAGCACCGGCATTTTCAGCATCACGCCGTCCAGCATCACCTGGCCTTTGTCGGTCTTGTAGAACCGTTGCAGCGCGATCACGGCGCCCACGATCACGATGATGATCAGGATGATCCAATGCTGCAGGAAATGGGACAAGTCCACGAACATCTGGGTCAGGCCGGGCAGCTTGGCGCCCATGCTGCTGAACATCTTCTCGAACACCGGGATCACGAACAGCATCACGGTCGTCCCCGCCAGGACGGCCACGATGATCAGGATCATGGGCATGATCAGGGCCCGCTTGACCTTGCCGGCGATGGCCTCCGAGCTTTCCAGGTAGGTAGCCAGCCGCATCAGGATGTTGTCCAGAATACCGCCGGCCTCGCCCGCGGCGGCCATGTTGATGTACAGGTCGCTGAAGGTCGACTTCTGCCGCTGCAGCGACTCCGCCAGGGTCGAGCCGCCCTCGACGTCGGTCTTGATCTGCTCGACGATCTTGCGGAACGATGGGTTCTCCAGCTGCCCCGCCAGAATGTCGAGGCACTGCACCAGCGGCAGGCCGGAGTTGATCATGGTGGCGAACTGCCGGGTGAAGATCGCCAGGTCCTTGCCGCTGACCTTCTTGGCCCCGAAGCTGAGCTGCAGCGCCTTGGGCTTGATGCGGACCGAGGAGACGATGATATTGCGCTTGCGCAGCGCCTCGATCACCGCGGCCTCGTTCTCGGCGGTCAGTTCGCCGGAGACCAGGCCGGCTTTGGAGTCGCGTCCCTTCCACATGTAGATCGGCATCGTGTATCTCCTTGTTCAGGGCTGAAATGACTGGCGGTGGACGTGGCGTTAGCTGATGACGGCCTGCTTGCGCTTGATCATCTGGTCCAGCTCCTCCTGGTTGGGCGAGGAGTCCAGCGCGGTGTCCAGCGAGATCTTGCGGTCGATGAACAGCTGGTAGAGCGCCTGGTTCATGGTCTGCATCCCGTACTTGGTGCCGGCCTGCTCCAGCGAGTAGATCTGGTGGATCTTGTCGTCGCGGATCAGCGCCTTGATGGCCGGCGTGCAGATCATGATCTCCAGCGCCGCCACCCGGCCGCCGCCCAGCTTGGGCAGCAGCAGCTGGGTGACCACGCCCTCCAGTGTGAACGCCAGCTGGGCCCGCACCTGGGACTGGGCGTGCGACGGGAAGACGTCGATGATGCGGTGGATCGACTCGGCCGTGGAATTGGTATGCAGCGTGGCCAGCGTCAGGTGGCCGGTCTCGGCCGTGGTCAGGGCCAGCGCGATGGTCTCGTAGTCGCGCATCTCGCCCACCAGCACCACGTCGGGGTCCTGGCGCAGCGCGTACTTCAGCGCGTTCTGGAAGCTCTTGGTGTCGGACTCCAGCTGCCGCTGGTTGACGATGCACTTCTTGTGCTGGTGGATGTACTCGATCGGGTCCTCCACCGTGATGATGTGGCTGCGCCGCTCGCTGTTGATCTTGTCGATCATGGTCGCCAGGGTGGTGGACTTGCCCGAGCCGGTCGGGCCGGTGATCAGCACCAGCCCCTTGGGCTTGGCGGCCAGCTCGGCGCAGATCGGCGGCAGGCCCAGCTGCTGGAACGAGCGGATCTCCCAGGGGATGACGCGCAGCGCCATGGCCACGCAGCCGCGCTGCAGGAAGCAGTTGCCCCGGAACCGCGACAGGCCGTGGATGCCGAACGCCAGGTCCAGCTCCTGCTCCATCTCGAACTTCTTCTTCTGGCGGTCGTTGAGGATGCTGTAGGCCAGCTGTTCGACGGTCTGCGGCGTCAGGATCTCGTAGCTGCTGCGGATCAGCTCGCCGTCGACGCGGTAGACCGGCGGCACGCCGACCGTCAGGTGCAGGTCGGTGGCCTTCTTCTGGATCATTTCCTCCAGCAACTGTGTCAGGGTCGGCATTATGATCTATCCCCTTGCATTGAATTCAGGCGCTGCGGCGGCGCATCCGCGCTGCCTGGCGCGTCGTCCGGTTTTCCGGTCAGGTCTCCGCGGTCTCGCGGATCATCTCGGCCACCGTCGTGACGCCCTGCTTGCACTTGCCGAAGGCGTCCATCCGCAGCGTCAGCATGCCCTGCTCGACCGCCTTGGCCCGGATGGTGGTCACCGGCACGTGCTTCAGGATCATCTCGCGGATCTCCGGCGAGATCGGCATCACCTCGTAGAGGCCGACCCGCCCCTTGTAGCCGGTGTTGTTGCAGAGCGGGCAGCCCTTGCCCCTCATGAAGGTGGCGCCGGCGAACTGCTCCTTGGCGAAGCCCATGTCCAGCAGCATCTCGGGCGTGACGGTCTCGTCCGGCGCCTTGCAGCCCTTGCAGATGCGGCGCACCAGGCGCTGGGCCTGGATCAGGATGCAGGAGCTGGCCACCAGGAAGGGCTCGATCCCCATGTCGATCAGGCGCGAGATCGACGACGGCGCGTCGTTGGTGTGCAGCGTCGACAGCACCAGGTGGCCGGTCAGCGCCGCGCGGATGGCGATCGACGCGGTCGGGCCGTCGCGGATCTCGCCCAGCATCACGATGTTGGGGGACTGGCGCAGGATCGAGCGCAGCGCCACGTCGAAGGTGAACCCGATGCCCGGCTCGGCCTGGATCTGGTTGATGCCCTTCAGGTTGTACTCGATCGGGTCCTCCACCGTCATGATATGCTTGTCCGGCGTGTTGATCTGGGAGAGGGCCGAGTACAGGGTGGTGGTCTTGCCCGAGCCGGTCGGGCCGGTGATCAGCAGGATGCCGTAGGGCGCGTGGATGGCCTTCATGAAGTTCTTCAGCGCCAGCTCGGTGAACCCGAAGCTGGTGAGGTCCAGCGTCAGCGACGAGGCGTCCAGGATGCGCATCACCACCTTCTCGCCCCACAGCACCGGCAGCGTGGAGACGCGCAGGTCGATCTTCTTGCCCATCACCTTGACCGCGATCCGGCCGTCCTGGGGCCTCTTGCGCTCGGTGACGTTGAGCTTGGACATCACCTTGAGGCGGGCCACCAGCGCCGCCCGCATCCGCATCGGCGGCTCCATCAGCTGCTGGCAGACGCCGTCCTGGCGCAGCCGCACCCGGAAGGTCTTCTCGTATGGCTCGATATGGATGTCCGAGGCGTTGCGGCGCACGGCCTCGGTCAGGATGTAGTTGACCATCTTGACCACCGGCGTGGTGGAGCCCAGCTGGGCGATGTCGACGTCCTCGTTCTCCTCGCTGCCCTCGTCCACCATCTCGATGCCCTCGCCGCTCTCGGTCAGCCCCTCCAGCTCGGACTCGGGCTGCGGCGCCAGGGCGTCGATGTCCTCGTGGGACTCGGCGGTGGTGGCCAGCTCGCCGCCGGCGATCACCGTCAGGTCCTTGCCCAGCGGATAATGCTGTTCCAGCAGGCGCTTCAGCGCGGTGTAGCCCGCCACCACCGGCTTGACCTCCAGCCCGGTGCCGAACTTGATGTCCTCGATCACGAAGATGTCCGAGGGGTCGAGCATCGCCACGGTCAGGGTGCGGCCCAGCCGCTTGATCGGGATCACCATGTACTTGTTGGCCAGTTCCGGCCGCAGCACCTTGATCAGCCCCGGCTCCAGCTGGAAGCTGCCCAGGTCCATCGACGGCACGTTGTACTGCCGCGACACGAACTGCAGCAGCACGTTCTCGGTCAGCATCGACAGCCGGATCATCACGGCGGCCAGCGGCTCGCTGGTGGCCTTCTGCTCGGCCACCGCCTTCTCGTACTGGGCCTTGGTCACCAGGCCCAGCTTCAGCAATATGTCGCCTATATGTTGCGGCATCTCATGTCCGTCGTTGCGTCGGCGCTGCTCATTCCTCGGCCACCGTTTCCTTGATCACCTCGTCGATGGTGGTCAACCCGGCGTTGACCTTGGCGATGCCGTCGCGCCGCAGCGACACCATGCCCTCCTCCACGGCCTTGGCCTCGATCTCGTTGGCCTGGGCCCGGGCCATGATCAGGTCGCGGATGGCCGGCGTGATCGGGATCACCTCGGCCAGCGCCATCCGGCCCTTGTACCCGCTGCTGCGGCACTCGGGGCAGCCCCGGCCGCGGTAGAACTTGATGGTGCGGGGGTCGATGCTCCTGCCCAGGAACTCGCGCACCAGGTTCTCGTCGGGCCGGTACTCCTCCTTGCAGCTGGGGCAGATCCGGCGGGCCAGCCGCTGCGACAGCACGGTCAGCAGCGAGGAGGAGATCATGAACGGCTCCACGCCCATGTCCACCAGCCGGGTGATGGTCAGCGAGGCGCTGTTGGTGTGGACCGACGACAGCACCAGGTGGCCGGTGAGCGACGAGCGG
Organism: Candidatus Edwardsiibacteriota bacterium; assembly: GCA_035506015.1. Classification (GTDB taxonomy): domain Bacteria; phylum Edwardsbacteria; class AC1; order AC1; family EtOH8; genus DATJQG01. Next base: position 169 of record DATJQG010000063.1, on the reverse strand, counting down.
ATGGCCATCTCGGCCGTCTCCTTGTCGCGGATCTCGCCCACCATGATGATGTTGGGATCCTGGCGAAGGATGCTTCGCAATCCGTTGGCGAAAGTGAGGCCAACCTCGGCGTTCGTCTGGATCTGCGTCGTTCCCGGGAGGGCGTACTCGATCGGATCTTCGATCGTGA
>DATJQG010000062.1:0-5979 GCA_035506015.1 Candidatus Edwardsiibacteriota bacterium | reverse complement strand
ATCAGTAGCAGTAACAATGACGTCGTGAGTCGCATCGGTTACACCTTCATCTTCTCGTGCACCCGGCGCACCTTGGCGCCCAGCTTGCGCAGCTTGCGCTCCCAGTTCATGTAGCCGCGGTCCAAATGGTAGATGCGGTTGACCTCGGTGGTGCCCTGGGCCGCCAGCCCCGCGATCACCAGCGCTGCCGAGGCCCGCAGGTCCGAGCCCATCACCGGCGCGCCGGTCAGCTGCGGCACGCCCTTGATGATGGCGGTGTTGCCCTCCAGCCTGATGTCCGCGCCCAGCCGCTGCAGCTCGGGCACGTGCATGAAGCGGTTCTCGAAGATGGTCTCGCTGACCGCCGAGATGCCGCCCGACACCGTCATCAGCGCCATCAGCTGGGCCTGCATGTCCGTGGGGAAGCCGGGGAACGGCGCCACGGACACCTCCACCGGCTTGAGCCGGCGCCGGGCCTCGACCGTGATCATGCCGTCGCCGGCCGCGATCTTGACCCCGGCCTGCCGCAGCACGTCGATCACCGCGCCGACGTGGTCGGGCCGGCAGTCCTCGATGGTGACGCAGCCGCGGGTGATGGCCACGGCCGCCATCAACGAGCCGGTCTCGATGCGGTCGGGGATCAGCCGGTGCTCGGCGGGCCGCAGCTCGTCAACCCCCTCGATGGTGATCAGCGGCGTGCCCGCGCCGTCGATCCTGGCCCCCATGGCGCCCAGCAGGTCGGCCGTGGCCGCCACCTCGGGCTCCAGCGCGGCCGACTCGATCACGGTGCTGCCGCGGGCCAGGGTGGCGGCCATCATCACGTTGATGGTGGCGCCCACCGACACGCCGTGCGGACCGGACAGGTTGATCCGCGCCCCTTTCAGTTGCCTGGCCTCGGCCTGGACGTAGCCGTGGACGATGGAGATCTTCGCCCCCAGCGCCTCCATGCCGCGCAGGTGCAGGTCGATGGGCCGCGCGCCGATGGCGCAGCCGCCCGGCAGCGAGACCCGCGCCCGGCCGAACCGCGCCAGCAGCGGCCCCAGCACGTAGTACGAGGCCCGCATCTGCTTGACGATCTCGTACTCGGCCTCGCACTTCAGCTTGGCCGGCACGGCGACCTCCAGGCGCGAATCGGCGAACTCGGCCCGGGCGCCCAGCCGCAGCAGCAGGCGGCGCATGGTGCGCACGTCCATCACGTTGGGCACGTTGGTCAGCGCGGACGTGCCGGGCGCCAGCAGCAGCGCCGCCATGGCCGGCAGGGCCGCGTTCTTGGCGCCCGAGGCCCGCACCGTGCCGGACAGCTCGCGCCCGCCCTCGATCACGAATTTATCCATCCGTCCTTCCCCACCGATCGACGCGGACGCCGGCGGATTCCCAGCAGTTGCGCTGCCGGGATCGATCCGTCGACGGCCGTGCGGTTCGGGGATGATCCTGTTATTTCTTGTCCTTGAGTTTCTCCGCCTCGTCGATCAGCATCACCGGGATGTCGTCCTGGATGCGGTACCCCAGCTTGCAGGTCCAGCACAGCAGCTTCTGCTCCTTGGGCCGGTACTCCAGTTCGCCCTTGCATTGGGGGCAGGCCAGGATGTCCAGCAGTTTCTTGTCCAGCATATGGTTACCTCCTCTGCTCAATTATACAGAATGGACGCGGCAGTGTCAATGCCAAAGGCCTTTGAGGGTCTTTCACTTGCGGTGCTTGGGTCGTGAGGCGCGCCTTGTCCGCTTTGCCGCGACTCGTTTGGCTGTGCGGGGCTTCCGTCCGCAGATGATCGCGGCGATATCCCTGGCAGCTTGCTTGACGCTGGCCGCCACCGGCCGGCTGACCGGCTGGTCCAGCATGATCTGCCCCGCCTGGATGCCCAACGCGAGCACCGTGGTGCTGGCAGTCCGTTCGATGTACCCGGCCAGGAACGACAGCGGCATGGTGTGGGTGGAGTGCATCATGGTCTGCATGGCCGCGGCGTCCAGCAGCCGCACCTCGCCCACCGCGGCGCGCATCTCGGCCGAGTCGACCATCAGCACGGCGTCCGGTTTGGCCCGGGCGACGGCGCCGGTGAAGTTCTCCGGGGTGGTGCTGCACTCGAACAGGTGGATGCGCGCGCCCTGCCGGGCCGCGGGCACCAGTTTCTTGAGGTCGCGCACCAGCAGCACGCCGGCGGCGTCGTCGCCCATCATCTCGTTGCCGATGCCCATCACCGCGATGACGCGGGCCGTGCCCAGCGCCCGCGCGAGCTGTTCCCGCCAGTCGCCCATCGGAATGGTCCTCCCTGTTGCGTAAAATGGCCGGACGTCAGTCCGGCCATTTCATTTCAAGGCAGTGTATCAGGAACCCAGGAACGCAGGAAAAACACGGTCATGATAACCTGGACTCATGGGTTCATGGCTTCCTGATCGACGCCGGTCATTTGTAGACGATCTTCAGCGCGCCGCGGTTGAACGCCGCTTCCTCGAAGAAATCGTTGAGCTTGACCGCCTTGTCGGGCTTGGCCGGGCAGATCTCCTCGCACTGCGCGCAGTGGGCGCAGCGGTCGACGTACAGGGTCATCGAGAACCGCTTCTTGACCTTGCCGTCGTCGGTCTTGGTCTCGGACTCCTGCCTGATCTCGATGGCCTCGGCCGGGCAGTCGCGCTCGCACATCTTGCAGCCGATGCACTTGTCGGGGTCCATCACCGGTCGGCCGCGCAGCCTGGCGGGCACGGTGTTCTTCTCGAACGGGTAGAGCACGGTGGCCGGCCGCTTGAACAGGTGCCGGAACACCTCGGGGAACATCGCTCCGATCTTCAGGCTCATGGCAGGTACCCCCTCACAAGGATGACGACGACCAGTTGCAGCAGCGCCAGCGGCGCCAGGTAGCTCCAGGAGAAGCTGACCATCTGGTCGATGCGGATCCGCGCCGTCACCGCCTTGATGGCCGCCAGGATGAAGACGATGGCCAGCGTCTTGACCACCAGCCAGAGGAAGCCCGGCACCAGGCCGCCCGGGAACCCGCCCAGGAACAGCGCGGCCAGGAAGCCCGCGCCGGTCACCATCTGGACGTCGGTCAGCAGCCGGAACAGCGCCAGCTTGCGGCCGGAGTACTCGGTGAAGGTGCCGCCCACCAGCTCGGTCTCGGCCTCGGGGATGTCGAACGGCACCCGCTCCAGCTTGGCCTGCAGCGCCACCACCGCCACCGCGAAGGCGCCGATGTTCCACAGCAGCATCAGCGGGTGCTGCTGGTAGTACTCGGCGATCACGGCCATCCGCCACGACCCGGCCAGCACCGCCGGCGACAGGATCGCCAGGAACATCGGGACCTCGTAACTGAACAGCAGGGTCAGCACCCGCACCGCGCCGATCGAGGCGTACATGCTGGCCGAGGACCAGCCCGCCAGGAAGTAGGCGAAGGTCGGCAGGCTCAGCAGGTAGGCCATCACGATGATGTCGCCGTCGAACGACGTCGCCGACTGCATCCCCGCGGTGAAGTGCCACACCGGCAGCAGCAGCCCCGAGGCCAGCACCGCGGCCAGCGCCAGCACCGGCACGCTGTTGAACAGCGGCTTGTCGGCGCTGTCGGGGACGATGTCCTCCTTGGCCATCAGCTTGACGAAGTCGGCGATGGGCTGCAGCAGGCCGGCGGCGCCGGTGTAGAGCGGGCCGCGCCGGTTCTGGAACCGGGCGAACAGCTTGCGGTCCACCCACTCCACGAAGGTGGAGTAGACGAACAGGAACAGCAGCCCGGGATAGACCAGAAAGTAGAGCGCTATCTTGAACAGGTCCATGGTCACCCTTTCGCGAGCGTGATTATGGCTTGATGCCGCGGTTGCGGTGGAACTCGATGCCGTACTGGCGCAGCGTCTCCCAGTCCCAGACCTTCTCGCCGCCGCGCACGTCGCTGATGACCGCCATCCGGTCGGTGCACGACAGGCAGGGGTCGATCGCCGCCATGATGATGGGGATGTCCGCCAGGTAGGCGCCGCGCAGCATGTAGAGCGTGGCCGGCCAGTTGGCCAGCGTCGGGGCGCGCACCTTGACCCGGTCGGGCTTGTCCGTGCCGTTGGCCCGGATGTAGTGGATCAGCTCGCCGCGCTGGGCCTCCACCCGGCTGACGGTCTCGCCCTCGGGCACCTTGCGCGGGGCCTTGACCCGGATCTCGCCGGCCGGCAGGTTCCTGAGGATCCACTCGCAGATGTTGTAGCACTCCATCAGTTCCTTGGCCCGCACGATCACCCGGGCCAGCACGTCGCAGCCGTTGTCGGTCTGGATGGTGAACGGGATGTGCTCGACGAACCCGGCGTAGGGGTCGTCGGAGCGGACGTCGAACTGCACGCCCGAAGCGCGGGTGGTCGGCCCCACGGCCGACAGCTCGATGGCCTTCTCCTTGGGCAGCTTGCCGACCCCGGCGATGCGGGCCACCATGGTGGGCTCGGTGGCGCCCAGGTTGAGGTAGTACGGGGTGCGGGCCCGCAGCGCGGCGACGCCGTCCAGCAGCTGGGTGATCTGCACGCCGTCCAGGTCGCGGCGCACGCCGCCGCAGGTCTGCATGCCGTAGTTGACGCGGTTGCCCGAGACCATCTCCAGCAGGTCCATCACCACCTCGCGGTCGCGCCAGGTGTACATGAAGAAGGTGTCGAAGCCGATCTCGTGGCCGGCCACGCCCAGCCACAGCAGGTGCGAGTGGATGCGCTCCAGCTCGCCCATCAGGCAGCGGATATACAACCCGCGCAGCGGGGGCTCGATGCCCATCAGCTTCTCCACGCCCTGGACGAAGGCCGTCATGTGGGCGTTGGAGCAGATGCCGCAGACCCGCTCCAGCAGGTAGGTGTCCTGGACGTAGGTGCGGGCCTCGCAGCCCTTCTCGATGCCGCGGTGGTTGTAGCCCAGCCGCAGGTCGGCGTCGACGATGTACTCGCCGTCCACCTTGAAGCGGAACGACGTCGGCTCCTTGAGCGCCGGGTGCTGGGGCCCGACCGGCAGGACGAAGGTGTCGCTCATTGGATCACTCCTTTTTCGCGGTTGTACTGCCAGTCCTTGCGCATCGGGTAGATGCCGTCGGGCCAGCCCTCGGGCAGCACCAGCGGCCGCATGTCGGGGTGCCCGTCGATCACGATCCCCACCATGTCGTGCACCTCGCGCTCGTAGAACGTGGCGCCGGGGTAGACGGCGATGATGGTGGGCAGCGACGGGTGGGCGCGCCCGGTCTGGGCCCGCACCGTCAGCACCATCCCGGCCTGGGCGAAGTGGTAGAGCGCCTCCAGCTTGTCGCCGGTGTCGCGCCCGGTGATGGTGGTCAGGTGGTAGAACCCCAGCTGGTCGCGCAGCACCTTGCAGGCCTCGACCAGGTGCTCGGGGGCCACGTGCAGGAACATCCGCCGCGGCTGGGGGTTGGTCAGCTCGACGATCTTGCCGGCCAGCGACTGCTCCAGGGTCTTCTTGACGTCTTCTGCGGTCATATCTGTACCTTCTGTGTTCAGCATTCAGTGTTCGCGGTGCAGGGGTCAGCCGTTCTTGAGCGCGCCCAGCAGCTTGGCCACGCCGTCCAGGATGGCGTCGGGGCGGGCGGCGCAGCCCGGGATGTAGGCGTTGACCGGGATCACGCTGTCGATGCCGCCCATGCAGTTGTAGAGGCCGCGGAACACCTCGCCCGAGCAGGCGCAGGAGCCCACCGCCACCACGAACTTGGGCTCGGCCATCTGGTCGTAGATCCGCTTCAGCCGGTCGGCCTGCTGCCGGGTCACCGGGCCGGTGCAGACCAGCACGTCGGCGTGGCGCGGCGTGGCCTTCAGCAGGGTGCCGAACCGCTCGATGTCGTAGCGCGGCATCAGCGCCGCCACGATCTCGATGTCGCAGCCGTTGCAGGAGCCGCTGTTGAAGTGCAGGATCCACGGCGAACTGACCCGGGACCACTTCACGAGTTTTTCAAGCGCCATACTTTTTCCTTTATCTATCCCAAATGATGATACGAACGTGAGAAGGTGTGACGTTATGAAAATTCGGTCAGAGCTTCTCACCCTCCAACCGTC
>DATJQG010000061.1:0-2680 GCA_035506015.1 Candidatus Edwardsiibacteriota bacterium | reverse complement strand
CCTCGCCGCCGATGATCAGGTCAGCGATTTCTTCATCGGCCGCGCGGGAAAAGAGCTGTTCCACCGTTTTTTCATCCCCAACGATGGCTTCAAGGGATCGCTGAAGGACAACAACTATGCCGCCAAGTACCCGGGCGTCTCCGTCATCAAGGTCAACGATACGAGATGCGTTCTCTCCTCGATCATCATCCCCGACTACGCCCTGGGCGGATAGCGCACCGATGAGATCCAAACCATCCCTCAAGGGCCGCAACGCCGATGACCTGACCGCCGCCCTGCGGCCGTTCGGCAAGCGCGCCTTCCACGCCCGGCAGATCATGTCGTGGTTCTACCAGCGCGGGGTGTCTGACTTCCAGCGGATGACCGACCTGGCCCAGCCGTTGCGCGACGAGTTGCAGCAGGCCTTCGCGGCCGACGAGCTGGACGTCGTGACCTCGCGGACCTCCAGCGACGGCACCCGCAAGCTGCTGTTCCGCGCCCGGGACGGCGAGGCCATCGAGAGCGTGCTGATCCCCGGCCGCAACCAGGGCGGCGACGAGGACGAGCGCCTCACCGCCTGCATCTCCAGCCAGGCCGGGTGCACGCTGAAGTGCGGGTTTTGCGCCACCGGCAGCCTGGGCTTCGCCCGCGACCTGACCCCCGCCGAGATCGTCGACCAGCTGTTTCATTTACAGCTCACGGCCGAAGGCCGGCGGATCACCAACGTGGTGTTCATGGGCATGGGCGAGCCGTTTTTGAACTATGATCACGTGCTGTACGCCGCCCGGCTGATCAACTCGCACCTGGGGTTCAACCTGGGCGCGCGCCACATCACCTTCTCCACGGCCGGCATCGTGCCCGGCATATTGCGGTTGGCCAGGGAGCCGGAGCAGTTCAAGCTGGCCATCTCGCTCAACGCGCCCAACGACGCCATCCGCTCGCGCATCATGCCGGTCAACAGGAAATATCCCCTCAAGCAGCTGCTGGCCGCGGCCGACCACTACGCCGCGCAGCGCGGCAAGCTGGTGTTCTTCGAATACGTATTATTGGACGGGGTCAACGATTCGTTGGACCATGCCCGCCAGCTGGCCCAGTTGCTGCGGGGCTTCCCGGGCAAGATCAACCTGATCGGCTACAACCGGTATTCCGCGCAGGACGCTTTCAAACCAACGCCGCCGAAGAAGTTCGAGCAGTTCTTCCGGCTGCTGTCGGAGCTGTTCCCCCGCGTCACCGTGCGCCACAGTAAGGGCCAGGACATCCAGGCGGCATGTGGGCAGTTGAAGGCAGTCCACGCCGTGGACAAATCATAAGCGTATTTCCCCATAAAGTCAATGGGAAAAGCCCGGGCCAACGGCCCGGGCTTTTGCTTTCGCAGATAAACCGGCATCACGCTCCATCGGTGGATCTTTTACCGATCCCGAACGCCGCGCACAGCCCGCGCCATCCCGCGCTGGCGGCGAAGCACGCGAAACCGGAAAGGAACAGCAGCAGCGGGCTCCACGAGGTCATGATCGCCCAGGCGAACAAACCCGCCCCGATCAGCGCAACGATGGTGCGCCCGATGATGCCCAGGTTGCGTTCCGCCCCGCATGCGGTAGCGCTCGAAGAGCCGCGCAGCACCAGGCGCAGCAGGAAGCCCAGCGCGAAGGCCAGCGCGAACATCAGCAGCGCCAGCCCTGCGCCGAACGGCGAAAGGATGAAGTCGGCCGGCGACTTGTTGAACCAGCCACGCTTGATCCTGGGGATCAGCGTCAGCGCGTTGACGGTCTCCTTGACGTCGAAAGACTCCTTCTCTCCCACGGCCAGCGCGTACTTGCTGTCGTTGTGCTGGCTCATCACCATGATCTGGTATTGCCCGGGGCCGGCCTGGGCCCTGAACGCCGGGCCCATCCAGTAGCGGTCATGGCCGAACGGCTCGAAGAACCTGTGCCAGGGCGCCTCGCGGCCGTCCAGCACCGCCACCGGCTGGTTGGCGTTGCCGTCCTTGATCACCACGGCGATGATGTCCTGGACCTGGCCCGGCAGGTCCGGCACCAGGACGTTGACGTACAGCGCGAACGGTTTTATGGACACGATGCGGTAGACATGGGGCCGGCCGTCCAGCTGGCCGTAGTAAGCCTTGGAAACCTCGGGGTCGGGCACGTCGATGCTGTTGCCCTGCGGTATGCGTGGCTGGTGGGCGAGGGCTGTCGTGGCCAACGCGATCAATGTTCCCATGGTAATGATTGATCTATAACGCACAACAATGCCTTTGGTTTTGTTTGAAGTTTTGTATGTGATCCGGCCGCGTAAATTACCGGAATCGATCGATGCACTCGGGCGCATAGATGAATGATTTGACGCATTCCTCGAAAGCGGATGAGTACTTCTGATAACAATACTCGTCGGTTGTGGTGTACACGATGTAACATACGGCGTGCGGCACCTGAATATAGGCCGTCCTCATGATCGTACGGTATGGTGAGTCCCGGTATTCATAGATCACGGCCATACGGGCGCTATCGATGATAATGGGCTTCAGTTTCTTGTATTTGAAATAGGCCGACCGGGAATTCATTTCGGAAATGGCGAACGAGATGAACTTCTGGACGTTGGTGAACGTCGGCGAGGCAATTTTCGCATAGATGATAATGGGCGCCCGCTGCCAGGTATATTCCTTGGGGTACATCACGCAGAACAGGCTGTCGGCGAGACCGGACTT
>DATJQG010000060.1:0-5302 GCA_035506015.1 Candidatus Edwardsiibacteriota bacterium | reverse complement strand
CGTCTACCACGACCTGGCCTGGATGTCCTACCGCCAGGGCTACCTCGAGAAATCGCGCGGCTACTGCGAGGGCGCCCAGCTGGTGATCAAGAGCATGTCGCAGAAGAGCGGACCGGCGGTGGAGCAGGCCCGGGCCGACCTGGCCCACCTGATGGCGCTGATCGACGCGTCGTCCGGCCAGCTGGAGTCGGCGCTGGCCAACCTGGAGAACGAACGCCAGCTGCGGCTGCGGTTCGACGACCCGGTGCGGATGTCGGCGCTCTACAACAAGATCAGCAGCGTGCTGCAGGCGATGGGCCGGATCAAGCAGGCGCTCGATTTCCAGCGCCAGACCATGGAGCTGGCGCAGCGCAGCAACGACCTGTTCCGCCAGGCGGTGTCCCACAAGAATTTCGGCGAGCTCTACTGCAGCCTGGGCGATCTGGACCGGGCCCTGGACCATTACCGCCGGGCGCTCGACCTGTCCCAGGCCGTCGACAACCAGCTGGGCATCATCTTCGCCAACGCGGGCATCGGCCGCATCTTCGCGGCGCGGGGCAACCGCGCCCGGGCCGAGCAGCACCTCCAGGACGCCCTCAAGCTGGCGCGCCGCATCAAGAACCGCGAGCAGGAGGGCAGCGTGCTGATCGACCTGGCCGAGCTGGCCAACGCCGACCGCCGGCCGGCCGAGGCGGCCCGCTTCCTGGAGGCGGCGCGGACGCTGGAGAACGAGCTGGACCAGCCGCTGTCGCCGCGGTTCCAGATCAGCGCCGCCCGCCAGTACCTGGCCGGCAACGACCCCGACGGGCTGGTCAGCGCCCGCTCCCTGATGGAGCAGCTGCTGGCCGAACCGATCGTGATCAACGACGAGGAGCACGCGTCCATCCCCGAGCTGGAGATCGAGGCCTGCGTCCTGCTGGGCCGCGCGCTGCAGCAGCTGGGACGCCGCGACCTGGCCGGCCCGGTGCTGCAGCGCGCGGCCGACGCCGTCGACGCGTTCGCCCGCGACCTCGACCAACCCGACCGCGCCACTTTCCTGGCCCGGGACGTCGTGGGCGACCTGCGCGCCCTGACGGGCGGCTGAGCGGCCGGCCGGGATGACGCCCATGGACGAGACGCTGTCCCCGGAGCAGCGGTCCGCGATCGCCGGCGCCGCCAGCGCCTACCAGGCCGCCGCCGACCCGCGGGTCCGGATCGACGCCGGGCTGGCCCTCGGCGAGCTGCTGGGCAACGCCGGCCGCTACGACCAGGCCCTGGCCCTGCTGGAACAGCTCCAGGCGCTGGCGCTCGACGACGAGTCGCAGGCCCGGGTGCTGCGCCGCACCGCATGGCTCTATATGCGCCAGAGCCGGTTCGACCAGGCGACGCTCTGCCTGGGTGAGGCCATCGTCCGGCTGTCGGAACGCAACAGCACGCTGGAGACCTTCCACGTCTACCGCGACCTGGCGTGGATCTACTACCGCCAGGGCTTCCTCGACCAGGCCCGCAACTATGGCGAGGGCGCCCACCTGATCCTCAAGAACCGCAGCGCGGCCGGACCGGCCGAGGACGAGGCCTGGGAACTGCTGTACCACGTGCTGGCGCTGATCGAGGCCGCCGCCGGCAGCCATGACGACGCCGTCGCCTGGCTGGAACGGGAACGGGCGCTGATCGAGCGCAGCGGCGACCGGGCCAAGCTGGGCGCGCTCTTCAACAAGCTGGCCAGCGTGCACCAGGCCCGGGGTGACCTGGTCGCCGCCCTGCCGCTCCAGCACCGGGCGCTGGAGGCGGCGATCGCCAACGGCGACCGGCTGCGCACGGCGGTCTCGTACAAGAACCTGGCAGAGATCCATTTCTGCATGGGCGACCTCGATGAGTCCCGCCGCTATTGTGAGCGGTTCCTCGAGCTCAACCGGACGATCGACAACAGCCTGGGCGACGCCTTCGGCCACGCCGGGCAGGCCCGGGTGTTGCTGGCGATGGGCGACGTCGACGGCGCCGAGCAGGGCTACAAGCGGGCCCTGGCCGTGGCCCGGGCCATCAGGTTCAAGGGCCGCGAGGCCAGCATCCTGGCCGAGATGGCCGAACTGTACTGCCGCTGCGGCCGGCTGCAGGCGGCGGACGACTGCTACCGGCAGTCCTGCCAGACGGCGGTGGAGATCAACGTCATCGGCAACCAGCGGCAGCTGGTGCTCAAGGCCCGGCTGCTGTGCGCCCGGGCCGCGGCGGCACCGGAGGGCGGGCAGCGCGACTCGCTGCTGCGGGACGCCGTGCGGGTGCTGACTACAGCCCTGGCCCGCCCCGTCGTCATCGACGACGAGGAGATCATTTCGGCCCCGGAGCTGGAGCTGCAGGCCCACGCCCTGCTGGCCCAGGCCCAGCGGCTGCTGAGCCGGCGCGACCGGGCGCTGGAGCCGCTGCAGCGGGCCGGCGCCCTGCGCGACCGCCTGGCGGCACAGTTCGACGGCCCGGCGCGCCAGCGGTTCCTGGGCCGCGCCCCGTTCAGCGAGCTGGCCGCGCTGGAGCAGGCGATCGCGACGATGCCCTAACAACCTCACGATAGTACACGAAAGGTCACCCCATGAAGAGAACCCTGGTCCTGCTGTCCTGCGGTCTGCTGATGGCCGCCGCGCTGTTCGCCGCCGACATCGTCCACGTCGTCAAGAAGGGCGAGACGTTGACCGCGATCTCCCACCAGTACCACGTGCCGGTCGCCGACATCCTCAAGCACAACGGCCTGAAGGGCACGGCCGGCATCAAGGCCGGGCAGAAGCTGAAGATCCCCTCGAAGACGGCCGCGCCCGCGGCCAAGCCCAAACCGGCCCCGGCGGCCAAGCCGGCCGCGAAGCCGGCCGCGGCGCTGCCCGAGACCGCCGCGCTGGCGCCCGCGACCGAGAAGTTGGACACCATCATGCCCGAGGCCGCGGCGGAGAAGCCCGACACCCTGGCCCCGCCGCCCGAGCAGGCCCGCAAGCCGTCGAAGATGAGCGTCAAGACCAAGTTCTTCATCCTGGTCGTGGTGCAGACCCTGATCAGCGCGCTGCTGTCCTACTTGATCGCGGTGTGGGTGGTCAACCGCAACGGCGGGTACAAGCGCGGGGCCTAGCGTCCGGCGCTGAGCGATAACAAAACGTCCGGTCGGCGACCGGACGTTTTTTTGTTGCCCGCGACCGGGGGAATCAGTGCCCGCCCAGCCCCTTGCTCTGGGACTTGGCCTGCTCGACGTTGAACAGGTCGTCGGCGATGCCTTTGTTGTAGTCGATCGACTTGATCACGGCGGTGGACACCAGCTTGTCGTCAGCGTACATCTCGGTCTTGTAGGGCATCTCCAGCTTGCCGATGGCCGGCCGGACGTCGGAATAGATCGCCACGCCCTTCTTGCCCTTGTCGGCGGCGAACTCGGCCTTGACCTGCACCAGGGTCTCCTTGTCCAGCCACAGCTTGGTGAACGGCGGCTGCACGGCTTCCTTGTCCTTCTTGTCGGGTTGCGCGAACTCGATCACCCAGCAGTCGCGGTCGCCGACCTTCTCGTCGCCGGTGACGGTGCCGTTCTCCGTCAAGTAGTTCCACCATTTCCAGCTGCGGTCCTTGTTGTACTTGACCTGGTCCTTGGCGGCCAGCTTGCGCGTGCCCATCATCGGCATGATCAGCCACATGTCGGTGCCGTCGTAGATGACGGTGGTGGTCATGTCGCCGCCCTTCTCGCCCATGCTGATCTTGGTGTCCATCCGGAACTTGGGCTCCTTGTAGGACATGGTGGCCTCGGCGGTGTTGGTCTTCTTGCCGTCGGTCATGGTCATCTCCATCACCATCGTCAGGTCCTTGACCAGCTTGTCGAACTTTCCGTACTTGGCTTGCAGCTGGGCGCGCAGGCCGGCGATGTCCTCGGCGTGCAGCAGGGTCACCAGCGACAGGGCGGCGACTGCCGCCAGCAGGGTCTTCTTCATCGTGGTCGTTCTCCTGTGGTTGTGGTTTCTATTTCGTTGCCGGTGGGGTGCTCTTCGGGCCGAGGTATTTCATCAGCGTCGCGGCCAGGCCGTCGAGGGACGAGGTCCCCCCGCCGGCCACCAGGATCTCGGGCATCACCTTGGCGCCCTTGTCGGCCAGCGCGGTGATGGCATTGACCACCGCGGTCTGGGTCTGGCCCAGCGCCTTGACCTGGGCCTCGTAGGCCTTGGCGCGGGCCATGCCCACGGCCTCGACCTCCGCGCCCTTGGCCGCGCCGGTCTCCCTGATGTAGGCGGCCTCGCCGTCGGCCTCGGCCTTGCGGGCGTTGGCGTTGTTGGTCTTGATGTCGACCCCGACCTTGGACTGGGCCAGCGCGGCCTGCATGTCGGCCGTGCCCTTGGCCTGCTCGGTGGTGATCCGCTGGTCCTGGGCCTCCTTCTGCTTCTTGAAGGTCTCGATCTCCTGGTTGGCGATCTCGCGCGAGGTCAGCACCTTGACCAGGTCCTCGGGCAGGATCACGTCCTGGATGTAGACGCCCTTGGTCTCCACCTGGTACTGCTCCAGCTGCTTGCTGATGTGGGCGAAGGCCTCCTCCTGCACCTGCTGCCGGGTCTCGATGAAGCGGATGGCCGGCATGCTCTGCAGCTTGTCGCGGAAATGGTTGCCCACCGCGGCCTGCAGCACCTCGGTCACCAGGTTGAGCATGGTGCCCACCATCGAGATCACCCGCGGCGCCTTGGTGTCGGCCACGTGGATCTGCACCTGCAGGTCGATCTTGAAGACGAAGCCCTCGCGGCTCTTGGCGATGATCTGCTGCAGCTGGGCGTCCAGGTTGTGGGCCTTGGACACGGCGTCGGCCCAGTTCAGCGTCAGGATGGCCGTGGGCACGACCTCGGCCTGGTAGCAGTGCGGGTTGATCGGGTACTTGCCGGTGCGCAGCGATTCGCGCCAGATGCCGCGGTGGCCGGGCCGCACCAGCGACCCGAACTTGAACTCGATGCCGGAGGTGTCCTCGGTCACCAGGCCGACGTAGGCCTTGACCACGGCCACCTCGCCCTGCTTGACCACCAGCATCGGCACCATCTCCACGCTCACCAGGAACGGGTTGAGCGCGTAGGCGCCGTAGAGCAGCGGGTCGTGCTGCAGGCCAATCTTGCCGCCCTTGTCCAGGAAGGCCTGGAAGTCCTGGTAGTTGTTGTGCAGGCTGTTCTTGCTGCCCAGCACGGACTCGATCAGCTTGGCGTCCTCGGCCCCGCCCTTCTCCATCGTGCCCAGGTCCTCGAAGCCGCCCAGCCGGCTGGCGATGTCGCCCGACTGCAGCGGGTCGCCCTCGAAGGTGGTGACGATGCCCACCGTGTCGATGATGTCGCCCGCCCCCCTGGGCTTGGGCTCGATC
>DATJQG010000059.1:0-7070 GCA_035506015.1 Candidatus Edwardsiibacteriota bacterium | reverse complement strand
GTGGTTCGAATCCACTCACCCCGACCATTCAAGGAGATTTTTCCACACCCTGCTTATAGCCGACAGCTATAAGCCTACAGCTGTAAGACGTCGGGGAGTAGCGCAGCCCGGTAGCGCACCTGGTTCGGGACCAGGGAGTCGGAGGTTCAAATCCTCTCTCCCCGACCATTTTTACAATCGCACGGCAACGATAGAACCCACAAACCACATCGTGTTCCAGGGCAAAAGTCTCCGGTGAGCGATCACTGAGGGTTTTGCTTTTTTTTATACTTTCGCCCGACCTTCAACTGGAGATGCCCCGCGCATCGAACGTATGGCCTTCACCGAATCGGAAATCATCACCAGGATCTTCGGCAAGATCCGCCAGACCCTGATCGGCGCGCCCCGCGACGTCGACGACCCCAGGATCTTCCACAAGATCTCGCTGGTGGCGCTGCTGGCCTGGATCGGGCTGGGCGCGGACGGGCTGTCGTCCTCGTCCTACGGCCCGGACGAGGCCTTCCGGGCGCTGGGCCCGCACACCTACCTGCTGGTGTTCATCGCCATCGCCACCGCGCTGACGGTGTTCATCATCTCCTACGCCTACTCGCGCATCATCGAGCACTTCCCGCACGGCGGCGGCGGCTACATCGTGGCCACCCACACGCTGGGGGAGAAGGCCGGCGTGGTCTCGGGCTGCGCGCTGCTGGTGGACTACATCCTGACCATCACGGTGTCGATCGTCTCCTGCGCCGACGCCCTGTTCAGCTACGCGCCGCTGCACTATCACGCCTACAAGATCCCGTTCTGCGCGCTGCTGATCGTGGTGCTGATCCTGATCAACCTGCGCGGCGTCAAGGAATCGGTGACGATGCTGGCCCCGATCTTCGTCACCTTTTTCGTCACCCACGTGGTCCTGATCGGCTACGGCATCCTCAGCCACAGCGCCGAGTTCGTGCCGGTGGCCGCCGAGGTGCACAACAGCCTGCGGGCCGACCTGGCCGCCATCGGAATGTGGGGCGTGCTGGCCATCTTCGTCAAGGCCTACTCGATGGGCGCCGGCACCTACACCGGGATCGAGGCCGTGTCCAACGGGCTGCAGGTGATGCGCGAGCCCAAGGTCCAGACCGGCAAGCGCACCATGGCGCTGATGGCGTCGTCGCTGGCCTTCACGGCCGGCGGCCTGCTGGTCTGCTACATGCTGCTGCGGGTGCAGCCGGCGGCGGGCAAGACCATGAACGCGGTGCTGGCCGAGTCGCTGTTCGGCCGATGGCGGTTCGGCCCGGCCCTGGCGCTGGTGACCCTGGCCTCGGAGGGCGCGCTGCTGTTCGTCGGCGCCCAGACCGGCTTCATCGACGGGCCGCGGGTGATGGCCAACATGGCCATCGACTCCTGGTTCCCGCACCGCTTCGCGGCGCTGTCGGAGCGGCTGTCGATGCAGAACGGCGTGCTGCTGATGGGCGCCGCCTCGCTGGCGCTGCTGTTCTACACCCGCGGCAACATCACGATGCTGGTGATCATGTACTCGATCAACGTCTTCCTGACGTTCTCGCTGTCCGAGACCGGCATGATCCGCTACTTCATCACCCACCGCAAGCGCGAGAAGCAGTGGAAACAGCACATCAGCGTCCACCTCACCGGGCTGACGCTGTGCCTGACCATCCTGACCATCGCGCTGATCGAGAAGTTCACCCACGGCGGCTGGCTGACCCTGGTGATCACCCTCAGCCTGATCGTGGTCTGCTACCGCATCCGCAACCATTACCAGACCGTCAAGCACGGCGTCAAGCAGCTCGACGACCTGCTGATGGACATCCCCACCAGCAAGGAGGCCGTCACCGCGCCCCCGGACCGCAAGGACATGACCGCCGTGCTGCTGGTGGACGGCTACAACGGCATGGGGATGCACTGCTTCCTCAACATCATCCGCAACTTCCCCAAGCTGTACAAGAACTTCGTCTTCGTCTCGGTGGCGGTGGTCGACTCCGGCGCCTTCAAGGGCGCCGAGGAGATCGAGAAGCTGAAGGCCTCGATCGAGGACGACCTGGCCAAGTACGCCGCCATGGCCCGCAAGCTGGGCTTCCCGTCCATCTACCGCGCCGAGGTCGGCACCGAGGTGGTGGAGGCCGCCTATACCCAGTGCTCGCAGCTGGCCAAGGAGTTCCCGCGGATGACGGTGTTCACCGGCAAGGTGATCTTCCAGAAGGAGAGCGTGTTCCAGAAGTTCCTGCACAACGAGACCGCCTACGCCATCCAGCGCCGGCTGCAGTGGCTGGGCATCACCACGGTGGTGCTGCCGATCCGCACGCAGATCTGAGCGCGATGTACTATCAGGAAGCCGGGAACGGATGAGGGAGTGGCACCGAACTCTGGGATAGTATGCAGATCGCAGAATTCCAGCAACGATCCTGTTCTCCTACTATCTATAGGCAGTTCTAATCGAAGCCCGCTTCAGCGGGCTTCGATTTTTTTGCGCTCTTTGATATGGACAAACCGGGTTTTCTGCGTTATAATACTTTTTATGCCTTTGCCGGACAGAAAGTTGCGGAAACGGCCGCGGATCGCCGTCGTGATCCCGGCATACCAGGCCGGGCGGACATTGCCCGCGCTGCTGGACGGGTTGTTAAGCTTTTCCGACCCTCGTGACGTCATTGTGATCGATGACGGGTCCGATGACGATACCGCCGAATCGGCGGCGCGGGCCGGGGTCAACGTCATCCGCCACGCCCGCAACCAGGGCAAGGGCGCGGCGCTGCGGCACGGCTACGCCCACGCCATCATCGGCGGCTACGGCGCCGCGGTCACCCTGGACGCCGACGGCCAGCACCCGCCGCGGCTGCTGCCGCTGCTGGCCGCGGAATGGCAGCGCGCCGGTTGCGGCATCGTGATCGCCTCGCGCCAGCGGGCCTTCGCCACGATGCCGTTCGACCGGGCGCTGAGCAACCGCATCACCACGGTGGTGGTCTCGCTGCTGGCCGGCGCGCGGATCGAGGACAGCCAGTGCGGCTGCCGGCTGGTGGCGACCGACGTGCTGCGCAAGCTGACGCCGGCGTCGCAGCGCTTCGCGATGGAGTCCGAGCTGCTGGTGCAGGCCGGCCGGGCGGGGGTCCGCATCGGCCATATCGACGTCGAGGCCCGGCCCGGGCCGGACAGCCATATCCGCCACCTGGCCGACACGCTGCGGTTCGTGGCCATGTGCCTGCGGCAATTGTGGGTCTGAAGGGATCGCCGCGATGCCCATCACAAAACGCATGATGATCTGCGGGGCGGCCCTGCTGGCGCTGGCCGGCGGACTGCGGGCCCAGAAGTACTCGCAGATCGACTTCGACTCGGTGCAGCAGCGGATCTGCGACGCCCGTTCGCGCTACTACTACCCGCCGCTGCTGAAGCACTACCTGGCCGACGACGTCTCGCTGCGGGTCGACGACTACGTCCACCTCTACTACGGCTACGTCTTCCACGACCAGTACCGGCCGGTCGACCCCGTGCGGCTGCACCAGGAACAGGAATTGCAGGCGCAGTTCAAGGCCGGTAAATACAAGCGGGCGGCCGCCCTGGCCCGCCGGCTGCTGCGCCAGGACCCGCTCAACACCGACTACTTGTACTGGACCGGGCGCTGCGCCGAGCAGCGGCGCGACAGCGCGCTGGCGCTGCGCTGCCGCGCCCGCTGGCGCAACCTGGTCGAGGCCATCCGCGCCAGCGGCGACGGCCGGTCGCGGGCCACGGCCTTCGTGGTGATCCGCGTCCCCGACGAGTACCAGCTGCTGCAGGCGCTGCGGCTGGAGTACACCGCCCATCTGCTGCATGAGGACAGGCTGCGCCAGCTGTACTACGACCTGTTCACCCTCAAGCCCAACCGGCTGGGTCTGGATACGCTGTACTTCAACACCAATTGGTCGTACCAGTTCCTGGCCGAAACCATCGACACCTTCTCCGAGCATCACAAATGAAGCGACGCCCCATCATCCTGATCACCAACGACGACGGCATCGACGCCGCGGGCATCAAGCACCTGCGGCGCAGCCTGGCCACGCTGGGCCGCACCTACGTCTTCGCTCCCAAGTCCGAGAAGAGCGGGGCCAGCCATTCCTTCTCGCTGCGCACGCCGCTGGAGGTCACCTGGCGCGACCGGTACACCGTCTCCATCGACGGCACGCCCACCGACTGCGTGATGCTGGCGGTGCGCGGGCTGATGCCGGAACGGCCCGACCTGGTGGTCTCGGGCATCAACCACGGGCCCAACCTGGGCGACGACGTCACCTACTCCGGCACCGTGGCCGGGGCGATCGAGGGCACGCTGCTGGGCATCCCGTCGATCGCGGTCTCCAGCGCGGCCTGGAGCGGCCAGCGGTTCGAGGCGGCCGCGGCCTTCGCGGCCAGGCTGGCCGCGGTGGTGCTGCGGAAGGGGCTGCCGGCCAACACGCTGCTCAACGTCAACGTGCCCAGCATCGACCCCCGCCGCGTCGGGTGCGCCAAGATCACCAAGCTGGGCAAGCGCATCTACCGCGACGTGATCGTCGAGAAGAAGTCCCCGGACGGCCGCAAGTATTTCATGATCGACGGCGCCGACCCCGACTGGGAGCGCGAGCCCGACACCGACTTCGCGGCCATCGAGCGGGACTGCGTCTCGATCACGCCGTTCCACCTGGACTGGACCAACCACTGCGCCATCGAGGGCCTGAAGAAGTGGGAGAGGCTGCTGAAGAACTGACGGCACCGCGCCGATGATCGCCCCGCTCAACAGCTACGCGCAGGCCACGTTCTCGTCGCTGCGGGTCCGCAACTACCGGCTGTATTTCATCGGCCAGGGCATCTCGCTGTGCGGCACCTGGATGCAGACCATCGGGCAGTCCTGGCTGGTGCTCAAGCTGACCGGTTCGGGCACGGCGCTGGGACTGGTGACGGCGTGCCAGACCCTGCCGGTGCTGGTGCTGGGGCCGCTGGGCGGCGTGGTCACCGACCGTTTCCACAAGCGCCGGCTGCTGTTCCTCACCCAGCTGACGCTCTGCCTGCTGGCGCTGGCGCTGGGGCTGCTGGTGGCCACGGGCGCGATCCGGCTGTGGATGATCTTCGTGCTGGCATCGTGCCTGGGGCTGGTCGCGGCCATCGACAACCCCGCTCGCCAGACCTTCGTGCACGAGATGGTCGGCCGCGAGTTGCTGCGGAACGCGGTGACCCTCAACTCCACCGAGGTCAATCTGGCCCGGGTGATCGGCCCGGCGATCGCCGGCGTGCTGATCGCCAGCACCGGTCTGGCGGCCTGCTTCATCATCAACTCGATCTCGTTCGTGGCGGTGCTGGTCTGCCTGTACCTGATGCGGGGGGAGGAGCTGTTCACGGTCGAGCCGATCCGTGAGGTCAGGGGCCAGCTCAGCAAGGGATTCCGGTACATTGGCGATACGCCGGTGATCAGGGACGTATTGATCATGATGGCCGTCGTCGGCGCCTTGACCTACGAATTCAACGTCAGTTTGCCGTTGGCGGCGAAGTTCACCTTCCACGGCAGCGCGGGAAGCTTTGCCCTGCTGACCTCGGCGATGGGCCTGGGCGCGGTGCTGGGCGGGCTGCTGACGGCCGGCAGGAAAAAAACAAGCCCGGCCGGCGTGGCGTGGGCCAGCCTGGCGTTCGGCGCCGCGGTGCTGCTGGTCGCCATCGCCCCCGATCTGCTGCTGGCCGTGCTCGGCATGGTGCTGGTCGGCCTGTGCTCGCTGGGGTTCACCTCCCTGGGCAACAGCACGCTGCAGCTGGAGAGCCGGCCCGACATGCGCGGGCGGGTGATGGCGCTGTGGACGGTGGCGTTCATGGGCACGACGCCGGTGGGCGGGCCGATCATCGGCTTGATCGGCGAGCACGCCAATCCCCGCTGGAGCCTGGTGACCGGCGGCATCGCCGCATTGGCGGCCGGGGCCTATGGGCTGTTCAGCATGGCCAGGTCCGCCGGCGTTCCCGGACGCCGAGAAGCGCATGACGCGAACCACGCGACGGTGGAACGATGAATTTCGACACGCTGCGGCAGACCATGGTCGAGCGCCAGCTCAAGGGGCGCGGCATCCGCGACCCGCGGGTGCTGGCCGCGTTCGCCAAGGTGCCGCGCCACCTGTTCGTGGAACGGGGCATCATGGACCGGGCCTACGACGACAACCCGCTGCCGATCGGCGAGGGCCAGACCATCTCCCAGCCCTACATGGTGGCCATCATGACCGAGGCGCTGGGGCTGGCAGGGAACGAGCGGGTGCTGGAGATCGGCACCGGCTCGGGCTACCAGGCCGCCATCCTGGCCGGGCTGTGCGAGAAAGTGTTCACCGTGGAGCGGGTCGACAAGCTGGCCCGCAAGGCGCGCCAGGTGCTGGACGAATTGAAATACCAGAACATCGCCATCAAGATCGGCGACGGCACGCTGGGCTGGCAGGAGTTCGCGCCCTACGACCGGATCATCGTCACGGCCGGCGCGCCCGGCGTCCCCAGGGCCTACTGGGACCAGCTGGCCGAGGGCGGCACCATCGCCATCCCGGTGGGCGACCGCTACACACAGTCGCTGCGGCTGGTCGCCAAGCGCAACGGCCGGCAGGTGATCGCCGACAAGGGCGGCTGCATGTTCGTGCCGCTGATCGGCAAGGACGGGTGGGCCAATGGCGAGCGCTGAGCGGCCGCTGCGGGTCGGCGTGATCGGCACCGCCAGCTGCACGGCCAAGCAGGCCATGCAGGCCGAGCAGGTCGGCCGGGCGATCGCGGAAGCGGGCGCTGTCCTTATTTGCGGCGGCATGGGCGGCGTGATGGAGGCGGCCTGCCGCGGGGCGAAAAGCGCTGGCGGGATCACGATCGGCGTCCTTCCGGGAGATTCCGCGGCACAGTCCAACGAGTACGTGTCCATTCCCATCGTCACCGGGATGGGCTACGCCCGCAACGCCCTGGTGGTGAAAACCTGCCAGGCCGTGATCGCCATCGGCGGGCGCTACGGCACGCTGTCCGAGATCGCCTACGCCGCGCAGTTCGGCATCCCGATCATCGGCCTGGGCACCTGGAAGATACGCGCGCCGATCAAGCACGTGCGCACGCCGGCAGAAGCCGTCAAACTGGCGCTGAAGCTGGCG
>DATJQG010000058.1:0-9305 GCA_035506015.1 Candidatus Edwardsiibacteriota bacterium | reverse complement strand
GCACCGTGGCGCCGGCGTCCGACAGGCGCTGGCCCAGCTTGCTGGCCAGCTGCCAGTTGACGTCCTTCTCGGCGGTGCGCAGCGGCCCCACCGCGCCCAGGTCCGGCGAGTGGCCGGGGTCGAGCATCACCCGCAGGCCCTCCAGCGGATGGTCCTTGTTGATCGCCGGCCGGGGCCTGACGGTGAGCTGCAGCACGTTGTCCTGGTACTCGGCGTGCCAGCCCCACAGCGGCTCGCTCAGCGAGACCTCCAGCTGCACCAGGTCGCTCTCGGGCTGCCGCCACTGGATGTTGGCGATCATCCGGCTCTTGGCGGCGTAGCGGATCCAGTCGATGTCGGCCTGGGCGTCGTAGAGCGAGATCACCAGGCTGCGGCAGTCGTCCGCCACCGTGACGTTGTAGAGCGTCGCCCGGCTCATCACGACCCGGATGCCCTCGCCGCTGCCCGCGTCCACCGTGCGCAGCACGTCGACCTTGGCCGGTCCCAGCGTGGCGCCGGCCGGCAGCAGCTCCAGCTGGGAACGCTTGACCCAGGCCTTCTTGGAGCGGCAGAGCGGGGTGCGGACGTACTCGCCGTCCGCGCCGTCCAGCTCCAGCCGGATGCCCATCGGCTGGAACAGCTCGTAGCCCAGTTCCACCGCGGTCTTGAACACGGCCAGCGTGTCCTTGATCCGGGCCACGACCTGGGTGCTCTCGGGCCATACCGACACCAGCGCGTCGCTGGAGTCGGCGGCCAGGTCGCCCTCGCGGTCCACCAGGTAGCAGAACACCCGCTCGCCCGAGAAATGATCGTCGTGGCGCAGCTGGTAGAGCCCGGCATAGCTGCCCGGCACGGTCATGGTGTCCGGCTCGCCCTCGGCGCTGAAGATGATCTGGCGGCTGTCCTGGTCGGCCCTCGCGTTGGTCTCGGCCATCGGCTGGCCGGTGCGGTGGCCGATCGCGAAGCTGGCCTTGCAGCCCGGCGTGCCGCGGAACGACACTGCCAGCCGGTCGCCCGGCAGCAGCGAGATTTCCGACGCCGGGGCGATGGTGGCATGGATGATGCCGAAGCTGTCGGCCGGGATCAGCGTCCGCCGCCGCGCCACCTGCACCGTGCGCTCGGCGCTGGACGTGCCCTCGTCGTTGTGGGCGGTGACGCCGATGGTGAACGCCCCTTCCTTGAAGGGGACGAACGCCAGCCAGGCGCCGTCCTCGTGCACGTCGGCCTTCTGGTTGTTGACCCACACCGAGCTGCCCGGCGTCACCGAGCCGAAAACGAACGAGGCCGCCACCGCGGGGATCCGCTGGCCCTCGACCGGGTAGACCACGTCCAGCTTGGGCTGGGCGTGGATGATCTGGGGCGCGATCAGGGCGAGGCAGAAAAGTATCTTTCTCACGAACGTGATCCCGGTTACTTCAGTTTGAATTGGAACGTCTGCATCACCCAGACGCGCACGGGTTGCTTGTCGGGGCCGATGGCCGGCGTGAACGTCCACTGCTGGGCGGCCTTGATCGCGGCGTCATCCAGGGATTTGTTTCCGCTGCTCTTCGATATATCGGCCCTCAGCACTTGGCCGTTGGTATCGACCAGCATCTGAACGAATACCTTGCCGCCAATGCCGGCCTTCTTGGCGATGGGCGGGTAGACCGGTTGGGGCATTTTCAGCGGTTCGGGATTTTTATCGACAGCAACGTAGGCGCCCTTGTCCGGGATGTCGCCCGATATCAGGGCTGCATTGGTGGGTTGATTATCTTTCGAATGCAGCATCTCCGGCTGGTTGGCCTGGGGATTGCCCGGCACCGGGCGGTCCGGCTCGGCGGACTTCCTGGTCTCGAGCCGCAGCGATACGCTGTCCAGCCCGCCCTTCCGCACATGGATCAGGTAATAGGTGCGGCGGTACTTGTCGAGGTCGAGGAACAGCTGGTGCGGGCCGGCCAGCAGGCTGTCGACCCGGGCCGGCGTCGCGCCCCGGGCCAGGCCGTCGATGAACAGCTTGGCGCCGGCCGGCCTGGAGTCGACCTTGTACGAGCCGTGCGCCGCCTGCGGCTTCAGCGAGTCGCCCCGCTGGACCCCCAGCGCGCCCGAGAACTGGCGCACGGCGTCGGTCAGCGCGCCGCACACCGCGCCCAGGTCGGCCAGCCGGTCCTGGCGGTGCAGCCCGACCACCGCCCCGCTGGCGACGTCGACCAGCTCCAGGGAGACGCTGAACCCGGCCGGGGCGTGCTCCAGCTGGCCGCCGATCATCCGGTCGGCGTTGAGGCAGCGGCCGGCCACGGCCAGGCGCTCCGGCAGGTTCCTGATCCCCTCGTTCCAGAAGCCGCGCTGCGCCAGCAGCGGGTCGCGCTGCGGCGGGGCGATCACGTCGCAGGTGCCGGTGCGGTCCAGCGCCGCCGCCAGCGAGTCGGTGACGGCGACGACCTCCTTGTCCGAGACCTCGCTACCGCCGCCGAGGTCCAGCAGCGAGACGGTCGTCTTCTGCGCGACGGCGGTGGCGGCGGCCGCGGTCAGCAGGACGATCGCCAGTATCGAGCGTTTCATGGCAGTCCTCATCGGTTCCCGTTATTAGGCGCCGGCGACGATCAAGGGAACGGACATCTCCCGCGGGGTGACGCCGCCGTGGTTGGCCTTGAGGAACACCTCGTCCTCGTTGGGCAGGAAATCCTTGATGCACCAGCCGGGCTTCATCACCAGGATGAAATCACCGATCCGCCCGGTCAACCGCGGATCGGCCCTGCCGGGGCCGTACCAGCCCTGGCCGATCAGCTGGGCGCGGGTCCGCAGGTCGCAGCAATGGCCCAGCCGGGTGCGGACATAGCGCTTGAACCGCGCCGTCATGTCCGGCCGCACGTAGCAATAAGCCAAACGCGGCTCCCCGCACAGCGGCAGGGTCAGGCACTGGGCCAGCCCCGGGTGGCGCTTGAGCTCGACGCACTGGCTGCGCGGCGTGGCGATCAGGCCGTGGTCGGCGGTGATCAGGAACAGCGCGCCGCTGCCGCGGGCGCCGGCGATCAGGCGTTCCAGCCGCCGGTCCAGGTCCCGGAAATGCGCCGCGGTGCGGGGATGATCGATGCCGTGATGGTGGCAGAGATGGTCGATGTCGGGCCAGTAGGCGGAGATGAACTTTTCCCGGTGGCGGTCCCGCAGCGCCGCCTTGATGCCGCGGATGAACCCGTCGAGGTCGCGGTACAGGATCGGCCGGGCGCGGCCCCGGGTCACCCGGTTGAAATCCCCGCTGAACGGGGTGATCGTGAAACTGGCGGCATCGAGGTGGTCGAACAGCGGGCTGGCGTAGACCAGGTCCGCGAAATCGATCCCGGCGGCGCTGAATGTCGAACCGCCGTAGCGCGGCTGGGCGAACAGGATCTTTGAGACGGTGCCCAACTCGGGCAGGTGCGTGAACCAGCCCGTGACGCCGTGTTGGGACGGTGTAGCGCCGGTGGCGAAGGTGGTGACGCAGCTGGCGGTGGTGCTGGGGAACACCGAGGTCATCCGGGCCCGCAGATGGCCGAGCAGGAAGCTCCCCCGGCCGCGCGTCGTCAAATAGTCGTAGCCCAGGCCGTCGAGCACGATCAGCACGACGGTGCGGTGGTCCCGCAACGACCGCGCCGGCAGGGCCCGCAGCTGCGGGTGGCCCGTGCGGTGGCCGAACCGTGCGGCGATGCTGGCCATCAGGTTGACGATGCCGCCGCCGCCGTAGTCGGGCTTGACCATTCCCCTACCGGCCATCGAGCCACCCCGCGGCCGAGCTGCCCGCCACGGACCCCGAGCTCCAGCACCACTGCAGGTTGTACCCGCCCGAGTCGCCGTCGACATCGACCACCTCGCCGCAGAAGAACAGGCCGGGCGCCAGGGTCGAGCCCATGGTGGTTGGATCGATCCCGTCGCCGGCCACCCCGCCGGCCGTGACTTGCGCCTCCTTCAGCCCGCGCAGCGCTTTGATGGTGACCGGGAAGGCGGTGCAATTCGTGATCAACGCTTCGATTTGCTGGGCCGTCAACTCGGCGGCGGCGATATCGGGGTCGATGCCGCTCTCCCGCACCAGCATCGCGCCGACCTTGGCCGGCAGCCAGCCGGTAAGGAGATCGCGCGCCTGACGTGCTGCCAACAGCCGCTGCCGTTCGCTCAATTTCGAACGGACCTCGTCCCGGGGGGCGCCCGGCATGAACGACAGTGCGGCCTTGCTGCCGCTGGCCAACGAGCGGCTGGCGCGCAGCGCCAGCGGGCCCGACAGCCCGTAATGCGTGAACAGCCCCTCGTCGGTGATCGCCGCGCCGCTCGCGCTGCACGTCAAGGTCATGTCCAGCCGCACGCCCTGCAGCTTGTGGTGCCAGTTGCCGGCGAACTCGACCGGCACCAGCGCCGGTGCGATCGCCGTGACGCGGTGCCCCAGCTGGCGGGCCAGCTCGAACCCGCCGCCGTTGGCGCCGTGCTGGGGCGCGGCCGCGCCGCCGCAGGCGAGGACCAGGGCGGCGCAGCGGTGCGAGGCGCCGCGCTGGTCGACGGCGAAGCCGCCGCGGCCGCGCCGGACGGCGACCACTTCGCAGCGGCTGCCGACCTCGACCCCCAGCCGTTCCATCTCCCGCTCCAGCGCGAACAGCACCGCGCCCGCCTCCTGGGACGCCGGGAAATACCGGCCCCGCTCGTCGCAACTGGGCTCGATGCCCAATTCGAGGAAGAACCGCAGGGTCTGCTGTCCGCCGAACGCCGCCAGCGCCGGCGCGGCCAGCGCCCGGTCGCCGTGGAAATGCGCCAGGTCGAGATCGCGGTTGGTGAAGTTGCAGCGGCCGTTGCCGGTGGCCAGCAGCTTGCGGCCCAGTGAGCCGTTCTTCTCCCACAGCCGCACGGCCGCGCCCCGCCGCGCCGCGGCGATGGCGGCCATCATCCCGGCTGGCCCGCCGCCGACCACGCCGATGATGCTACCGCAGGGCATGCGCCGCCCGCTCGTCCCGCAGCCACTGCAGCCAGGCGTCCAGGCCCTGGCCGCTGCGGCAGGAAAGCTG
Source organism: Candidatus Edwardsiibacteriota bacterium (assembly GCA_035506015.1). Classification (GTDB taxonomy): domain Bacteria; phylum Edwardsbacteria; class AC1; order AC1; family EtOH8; genus DATJQG01. Next base: position 4,326 of record DATJQG010000058.1, on the reverse strand, counting down.
GAACACCGGGACGTCCGGATTGATCCGGCGGATGTCCCGCACCGCCGCACCGACGTCGAAGTCGGTCCCCGCCAGCAGGTCGGTCTTGTTGATCACCACCGCGCCGGCCTCGGAGAAGATCAGCGGGTATTTGGCCGGCTTGTCGTCGCCCTCGGGCGTCGACAGCACCACGACCTTGAGCGTCTCGCCCAGGTCGAACTCGGCCGGGCACACCAGGTTGCCGACGTTCTCGATCACCACGATATCCAGGGCCGCCGGGTCGAACTCCTGCAGCGCCCGCGCCACCATCGCCGCGTCCAGGTGGCAGCCGCCCTCGGTGTTGACCTGGACCACGGCCGCGCCGGACGCGGCGATGCGCCGGGCGTCGTGATCACCGGTGATGTCGCCCTCGATCACCGCGACCCGCAGCGCCGGCGCCAGGCCGGCGATGGTGCGCTCCAGCAGCGTGGTCTTGCCGGCGCCGGGCGAGGCGATCAGGTTGAGCGCCAGGATGCCGCGCTCGCGGAACAGCCCGCGGTTGCGCTCGGCCACCCCCTCGTTGGCGGCCAGAATGTTGGTCAGGATCTTGATCTCGGTCATACGGCGTGCCCGGCCCGGCCAGCGGGTCAGGTCTCGACCTCCATGCTTTCGATGAACATCTCCCGGCCGCCGGTGATAGTGAAGCCCACGGCGCCGCACGCCGGGCAGGAGCAGTCCTGCGGCGTGGCGTCGTGCTCGTGCCCGCACTCCTTGCAGCGGCAGCGCAGCGGCATCCATTCCAGCACCAGCGCGGCGCCCTCGGCGATCGTGCCGGGGACCAGCAGCCGGAAGTTCTGCTCCACGGCCTCGGGCACGTACCCGCTCAGCCGCCCGATCCGCAGCTTGATCGAGCCGATCCGCCTGGCCTGGGCCTGGCCGGCCTTGTCCAGGGCGATCTGCAGCAGGCTGCGGGTGATGGCCAGCTCATGCACGGCGCGCGCCTCCCGGCGCATGGGAAAATACCACGGACTGGCCGTGGTATTTCCCTGCGTCAAGCATTGGACGGCGGGCGCCGGTCATTTGCGGCGCGTCAGGTCGGACAGGATCTTGGTGGCGTTGGGGTCGCCGGGATTGTACCGCAGCCATTCCTGGATCACGCCGATGGCCCTGGCCCTATCCTTCTCCGCGTTGGCATAGAGGTCGTACAGCCGCTCGTAGGCCACCTTGCTCCCCGGCTCGCGCAGCAGGATGGCCTTGTAATAGGCCTCGGCCGAGTCGTACTGGCCGGCCTGCTGGAAGGTGGCGCCCAGCTGCGCCACGGCGTAGGCGTTGTCGTGCTCCTTGGTGGCCACCTTGCGGAAATAGCCCAGGGCCGCCGGGTAATCGCCCAGCTCGGCGTTGACCACGCCCAGCCAATGGTTGCCGGCCGATTCCTCGGGCATGATCTGCTGCGCCATCGAGAATTCCTTGAGCGCCTGCTGCAGCAGCTGGCGCCGCTGGGCCGGGTCCTTGGTCGCGTTGGCCTGCTGCCGCAGGGACATGCCCAGCTGCCAGAACGCCACCACGTAGTTGCCCAGGGTGATGCGCTGGGTGTTGTCGTCCTTGTAGAGCGAGGGATCCGTGATGCCGGTGAAGCGGTAGACCGCGTCCAGGTTGTGCTCGGTGACGCCGATGTTGACGGTCTTGTTGGTCGCCTGCGCCTCCACCCGGTACAGCATCCCCTCGAAGCTGAGGCGGGACTGCAGCCCCACGAAGTTGTCGTCCGACACCGTCACCGCGAAGTAGACCGGGTACTTTTCCTTGTAGCCCGCAGCGAACAGCCATTGAGCGAAACTGTCGGGCGGCGCCAGCAGCCGCTCCAGCGTCAGCTGCTTGCCGGCGTTCGAGGCCAGGATCACCCGGATCGCCAGGTCCGAGGTCTTCAGCACCGAGCCGTCGGCGATCCGCACCGGCATCAGCTGGCTGATCTGGTAGTCGGAGATGTCCATCGGCACGCCCCGCCGTTTCATCTGCTTCAGGTACCAGTCGACGTTGGCCAGGCTGAGGTTGACGATCCGCACGTCCTGGCGGAAATGCTTGGTCTCCTGCTGGAACCACACCGGATAGGTGTCGTTGTCGCCGTTGGTGAAGATGATGCCGCCGGGTTCGGCCGATGCCAGGATGTTGTAGCCGTAGTCGTGCGGGATCCAGTTGCGCGACCGGTTCTTCTCGAAGAAATACTCCTTGATGTTCAGCAGCCCGCAGACGGCCAGCACCACGCCCAAGCCCACCGCGGCCCGCGCCGCCAGCCGCCCGCCGGCTTCCTGGCCGGCCGACCGGGCGGCCAGCCGCTGGCGCAGCAGCGTCATCAGGCGCCAGGCGCCCAGCCCGATCCAGATGGCGAAGAACTCGTAGGCCGGGGCGTAGACGTAGTCGCGGTCGCGGGGCTGGGGATCCGCCATGTTGAGGTAGGTCACCAGGCCCAGGGTGGTGATGATGAACGCCGGGCCGACGATCGCGAAGGTCGGGTCCTTGCGCCGGAACACATGGAAGAAACCGGCCACCACCCCCAGCGCGATCATCACCGTGGCCAGCGGGCTGTCGCTGAACAGCGCCACCAGCACGCCGCCCACCAGCAGCACGGCCGCGGTGATCCCGAACTTCTTCTCCTCGCCCTCGGCCAGGTGGCTGCCCATGCCGATCACGCCCACCGCGGTCCCCAGCGAGATCAGCAGCCGCGGCACCGTCACCTTGACGTGGTCGACGATCGGCAGGAACTGCCAGGTGAAATAGCGCAGGCACATCTTCCAGAACTGGTACATGAACGGCTCGCGCCGCTCGAAGAAATTGAACGGCTCGTACTGCTTGCGCTCCAGCACGTACATCAGCGAGTCCCAGGTCTTGGGGCTGCACATGTCCAGGTTGGGGTTGAGGTTGGCCCGGATGATCAGGTAGGCGTTGACCGTCAGCGGCAGGAACGACAGCACCACGGCCGTCGCCAGGAACTTCCAGTCGGCCAGGGCCCGCCAGTCGGTCACCAGGATGAACAGCAGCAGCGCCGGCCCCACCAGCAGCGTCGCCTGGTGGCTGACCCAGCCCATGCCGAACATGAAGGCGATCAGCAGCAGCATCTTGCGGTTGCCCACCTGGCCGATCTGGTCGCGCCAGCGTAGCGCCAGCCACACGGTCAGCGACATCATGAACATCGCCATGCCGTAGACCTCGGCCTCGATGCTGTTGTCCCACCACGACGGCGCGAACGCCAGGAAGCACGCCCCCACCACGCCGGCCAGGTGCAGCAGGAGCTCCTCGGCCTTGTCCTTGGGCTGGCCGCGCCAGATGGTGATGATCTTGACCGTCAGCAGGTAGGTCAGGGCCACGGTGATCGCCGAGAAGATCGGCGACAGCAGGTTGATCCGCACCGCCACTTCCGTGATCATCGGGAACAGCATGGTCATCACCCGGCCGATCAGGCAGAAGATCGGGTATCCCGGCGGGTGCGGGATCCCCAGGATGTAGGACGCCGTGATGAACTCGCCGCAGTCCCAGAACGACGTCGTCGCCGCCATGGTCCTGAGGTAGACGACGAATGCCGCCAGGAACACGCCCAGCCCGGTGTATAAGCGCAGTTTCGTTTCCCGTTCCATTGAGCCCCTCGTTAGCAAAGTTGATTGATGGATGCGAGATTGGTCATTGATCGATGGCCGGGGCCTGGTCGGCCGCCGGGGCCGGCCCGGCCTTGGCGTGGAGCGCCTTGGTCAGGGTGCGCCGCAGCTCCCCGGCGCCGGACAGCTGCAGCAGCTTGCCGTAGCGGGCGATCGAGATCGCCTGCCGCTCCTCGGAGACCACCACCACCACCGCGTCGGTCTCCTCGGTCAGGCCGACGGCCGCGCGGTGGCGCATGCCGTACGTGGCCGCCAGCACCGGGTCCTGCGACATCGGCAGGGTGCAGCCGGCCGCCACGATCCGGTCGCCGCGCACCACCACCGCGCCGTCGTGCATCGGGCTCTGGGGCACGAACAGCGCCACCAGTAGCTGCTCGTTGACCGCGGCGCCCAGGGCGGTGCCGTTGTCGCAGTAGTTCTTCAGGCCGTCGTTCTTCTCGAACACGATCAGCGCGCCGTAGCTCCGCCCCACCAGCTGCTGGCAGGCCTGGGCGACCGTCTCGATGGCGCGGGCCTCGCCCTTGATGAAGATCCCGAAGAAGCGGTTGCGGCCCAGCTGGGTCAGGGCGTTGCGGATCTCGGGCTGGAACAGCACCACGAATGCCACCGCCCAGACGGCGCTGATGCTGTTCACCAGCCAGCTGGTGCCGGGCAGATCGTAGATCTTGGCGGCGACGCCCAGCCCGATCAGGGCCAGGATGCCGAACAGCATCTGGATGGCCCG
>DATJQG010000057.1:0-2410 GCA_035506015.1 Candidatus Edwardsiibacteriota bacterium | reverse complement strand
CGGAGATCGGGCTGTTCCCATTAAATAGATTGCCGAAGGCGATCGCCTTCCGCGCCCATCGCCAGGCGATCAGGGATTATATCAAACTCGCTTATCCTTGTTCCCCACGAAACACACGAAAGACGCTCAAACCTTTGTAATAGGTCCTTGCGACACAATCGTCATTATACTCAACGTGTCCTGCATTCCGCGTTTTTTTGCGGGGAACACGACCAATGAATTTTAAAGGCCGGCTGCTGGGCTTGGACTTGGGCCGCAAGCGCGTGGGCGTGGCCCTCAGCGACGAGACCGCGGCCATCGCCAGCCCCCATTCGACCCTGCGCGTCAGCGGCAACAAAGAGCTGTTGGACCAGGTGCGGCAACTGATCGAAACCCACCAAGTGGGAGCGGTGGTGGTCGGGCTGCCCGCCCGGCTGGACGGCACGGACACCGGTTTCTCGGCCAAGGCCCGCTCGCTGACCGCCTATCTTGCCAAGAACCTGCCGGTGCCCGTGCATACCTATGACGAACGGTACACCAGCAAAATGGCCCAATCGGTCATCCATGAAACGGGCCAGGGCCTGAAGCGCGGCAAGGACGACCTCGACAAGGTGGCGGCGGCCATCATGCTCAACGATTTCATCAAGCGCCATGCGGATCACTAGAACCCACATCATCGTCGCGGCGGCCGTCGCGCTGGCCGCGGCCGCATTGCTGGCCGCGGGCCCGGCGTTCGTCACGCCGCGCATCCCTGCCGGATGGCAGCCGGTGGTCGTCAGCATCCCGCACGGCATGGGCGCGGGCCGGATCGCCGTCCTGCTGTCGTCGCAGGGCGTGATCGAGCACCAGCGCTACTTCAAGCTGGTGGCCATGATCCGCGGGATCAACAAGAAGCTCAAGGCCGGCCGCTACAAGTTCAGCTACCCGCTGTCGGCCTGGGAGGCCGTGCATCAGCTGGCCAGCGGCGCCGTGGCCTACAACACGGTGGCCGTGCCCGAGGGCTTCACCGCGGCGCGGATCGCCGAGGCGCTGCGGGCCGTCGAGGTCGACAGCGCGCGGTTCATGGCGCTGTGCCGCGACACCGGCTTCGCCCGCTCCCTGGGCATTCCCTCGCCGGGGCTGGAGGGCTACCTGTTCCCCTCGACCTACGAGGTCGAGTGGGCCGCACCGGCCGACCGCGTGGCGCGGCTGATGGCCGGCCACTGTCTGGAGCTGTTCACGCCCGAGTGGAAGGCGCAGATGGCGAAGGACAAGCGCAGCTTGCACCAGATCGTCACCATGGCCTCGCTGATCGAGGCCGAGGCCCAGGTCGACTCCGAGCGCGCCATCGTGGCCTCGGTGTTCTACAACAGGCTGCGTCTGAAACGTCCCCTGGAATCCTGCGCGTCGATCGAGTACATCCTGCCGCGCCACAAGAAATACCGGCTGACCTTCAATGACCTCAAGCGGCCCTCGCCCTACAACACCTACCTCAACCGCGGCCTGCCGCCCGGCCCGATCTGCAGCCCCGGCAAAAAGTCGATCGAGGCCGCGATCTTCCCCGCCCGGACCAACTACCTCTACTTCGTGGCCAAGGGCGACGGCGGCCACGTGTTCTCCACTTCGCTCACCGAGCACGCCCGGGCCAAATACATCATCAATAAAATGAAAAACCGCCAGGAGTAGATCCTGGCGGTTTTTTCAGGTCGTTGCTTCACACTGAGGCATCTGCCATCATCACAGGTATCAGGTTTTCATCCTTTTCATGCTTGTTCCGTGCCGTAAACATGCGCACAGCTTTGATAGTAGTGTTGACAAATACCAACGTTTTGATCTCTGGCTCTTGGCCTTCGGAACGCATGCTCGCACAATGCCGTTCGAACCTTTCAAGCACTTGGCTGCTCGTTAAAATGAGCGATACTTTGTAGATCACGGACATGAAACCGTGCGCCCCGCCTGCTTTCAGATGCTTCTGCCGTATGTCCTTGACCGTGGTGCGGTCATCGGCATCGATGCCAAGTTCTTCCTTCAGCTCCTTCTTGACGCTGTGATCCAAGTCGGCGAGCTCGTTGTGGATATCGCTTTCGTCCAGCCCTCCGCCTATCAGCTGCAGTTTCCCCGGGGCGAAGGTATCGCGCCCCATAATGCCGATCACATACTTGCCGTCCTGCGTGACGACCAGCGAAGAGGTGTAGATGACCCGGCAATCATGTTTTGACCGTAGCGGGGTGTGGAGCGTGTATAGAAAATGGGCATAGTCGGTCTTCGCCATCTCGAGTGCGATACCAGTTTCACTCGATGTCTCGCGAATGATCGTGTAGATGGGACCATTAAAAAATGTCTTCCCGCTTTTTATCAAACGGTCCCAGTGCCGTTCGACTTTATCACGGTAATATTGGGGCAATATGACCTGCTCGCCGGGCACTCGAACGATCAAACCGCTTTCGATCTC
>DATJQG010000056.1:0-2063 GCA_035506015.1 Candidatus Edwardsiibacteriota bacterium | reverse complement strand
ATATTGTCTAGTTGATCTTTGCGATCGTGGTCAGCCCGCCCCGCACCTTGTCCTGCAGGCGTACGTGGACCTCCCACGCCAGCGGGAAGAACAGGTCCAGCCGCGAGCCCAGCTTGATCAGGCCGTAGCGCTGGCCCTGCGAAACGTCATCGCCGACGTTGGGATGGCAGACCACCCGCCGCGCCAGGGTGCCGGCGATCTGCTTGATCAGCACCTTCCCGTTGGGCGAGGCCACGCCGAGGTGGGTCTGCTCGTTGTCGGTGGACGCCTTGTCCCTGAAGGCCGGCAGGAATTTCCCGGGATAGTACTGCTTGTATCCGACCGTCCCCGCCAGCGGGAGGCGGTTGATGTGGACGTCGAGCGGCGACATGAAGATGCTGACCTGCCGCGCCCGGCCCTTGATGAAATAGGGTTCGTCCACTTCCCCGACGATCACCACGGTGCCGTCGGCCGGGGACAGCAGCGCGGCGGGGTCGGCCGGCATTGCGCGGTCGGGGTCGCGGAAGAAGAAGCAGAAGAACAGCCCGGCGATGGCGCAGCCCGCCGACAGCAGCGCCGTCCACTGGCAGCGGTAGGCCAGGGCCAGCGCGCCGAACACGGCGGCCAGCGCCAGCGCCAGCAGGATCTCGTAGATGCCTTCGGGTGCGACGCGCATGGATTCCATCACTTCAAGGGTTTCTCACGACGGGGGCCAGATGCTTCTCAGGGGACCGTGAGACGATGGACGTCCCGTCCTCATGGGTCCCTGATGACGCGGGCCCTCATTGGCTAGGACGTGATCTCCTTGATGATCACGTCGCCGCCCTTGGCCTGGGCGTCGGCCAGCGACTTGGCCGCGGTCTCGAACAGCTGGTGCATCGAGAACCCGTCGTCCGGGAAGGTGAACACCGCGAAGCTGGAGGTCAGCCGCTGCGCCGCGAAGGCCTGGTCGTGGATGGACGGGTCCTCGTCGATGATCTTCTTGATCTTCTCGGCGAACTGGATGGCCTGGGGCCGCTCGGTCTCCAGCAGCGCCACCGCGAACTGGTCGGCGTCCCAGCGGCTGGAGAGGTCGATGCGGCGGACGTGCTCCTCCAGGATGGCGCCCAGCCGGCCGATCACCCGGTCGGCGGCCTGCGAGCCGTTGGATTCCTTGAAGGCCCTGAAATTGTCGATGTCCAGCAGCGCGAACGACAGCTTGTGCCCGAAGCGCTTGGCCCGCGACAGCTCGGCCTGGGCCCGCTCCTCGAAGAACCGCCGGTTGAACAGCCCGGTCAGCTTGTCCTTGGTGTAGAGCTGCTGGAACAGCCGGGCGTTGTCCATGGCCATCGACGACAGGCTCTGGTAGATCAGCAGCAGGTCGCGCTCGTCCTTGGCGCGGCGCGGGATCTTGCCCACCGTCACCACGCCCAGCATGGTGTTGTGCTGCATCAGCGGGATGCAGTAGACCGGGTTGAGGCCGGGCTCGCGGGTGGTCTCCAGCCGCTGCTTGATCAGGTTGCTCTCCTTCTGGAAGTCCTCCTTGGTCATGATCACCCGCTTGGCGGCGGTGTGGCCGACGTAGCCGTCGCCCAGCTTGACGGTCAGCTCGCGCACCGCCTTGTCGTCGATGCCGATCGAGTTGAAGATGGTGAAGTCGTTGCCGTCCTCGCCGGGCCGGAAGATGACCAGCTCCTCGGCGTCGAACAGCTGCTGGGCGATGCGCAGCAGCAGCGACGGCAGCTTGTCCTCCTCGATGTTGCCGCCCAGGGTGCGGGCCAGCTCCAGCAGCACCATGAAGCTGCGGGTCTTCTCGCTCTGGTCCTTCTCCATGTTGCCGCAGGTGGCCTTGAGGTTGTTGGCCAGCGACCGCAGCCGGCTCTCCTCGTCCTTCAGCTTGGCCAGCTCGCCCTGCGCCGCCTTGAGCGCGGCCTCCTTGCCGCCGGACTTGGCCGACACCACCATCACCACCACGAACATCACCGCGGCCAGCCCGAACCCGGTCAATGCCATCGCGTTCATTGGTCCCTCGTTTCAGCTGTTTCCTGCGTCGATTCCCAGTTCACCGTTACCCGTTACCCGTTTCCGTTCTCCGTCACAATCCG
>DATJQG010000055.1:0-3446 GCA_035506015.1 Candidatus Edwardsiibacteriota bacterium | reverse complement strand
ACTGGGTGGTGCAGACCACGGCCGGCGACCACAGCCTGCAATGAATCATTCGCCACGGAGGCACAGAGGCACGGAGCACAGCATCCACATGGGTCGTTTCAGGTCATTCCTGATACTCATCGTGATCGTTGCGATCAGCCCGTTAACCCTGCATGCCGCCAGCGAGGAGCAGGAGTACAACGAGGCCTGGGCGCAGTTCCAGTCGGGCAACACCGCCGAGGCGCTGCGCGCGTTCACCCGGTACATCGCCAAGCACCCGCGGGGAAAATTCCTGCCCGAGGCGCATTTCACGCTGGCGCGGATCGAGCCCAGCGGCAACAACGCCTTCATCCACTACCAGTTCATCGTCGACAATTTCCCGGGCCACGAGCTGGCCTCGCAGTCATCGTACGCCACGGCGCAGTACTACCAGAGCCTGGGCGCGCAGGCCGAGGCCAAGGCCCGCTACCTGTCGACGTATTCCCGCTATCCCGGCACCGCGGCGGGCAGCGAGAGCTTGTACCGCTTGGCGCTGGTCTCGGTCGCGGCCGAAAGCCTGGACGCCGCGGCCCACTACGCCCAGGCCTTCCGCGACAACTACCCCGGCAACCCGCGCTGCCCCTCGCTGCTGGCCGCGCTGGCCGATTTCTGGCAGGCCAAGGGCGACACCGGCCAGGCCGATCCCTACTGGCGCGAGATCATCGCCTCGTACCCCGGCGCCAACGAGGCCGGCAACGCCCGGGAGCAGTTGCTGGCCAACAGCGACAGCGACGAAACGGCGGACAGCGCCGCGACGACGGCGCCCGCGCCCCGCGCCGGCCGCCCGGCCAAGGGGTACTACATCCAGATCGGCGCCTACACCAACTACGGCACGCTGACCGAGTGGGTGGCGCACCTGTCCAAACGCGGCTACGCCTGCCTGATCGACAGCGCCGGGGGGCCGCCGCGCAAGGTCTACCGGCTGCAGGTGGGGCCCTACGACGACCGGGCCAGCGTGCAGGAGGCGGCCCGCAGGCTGAAGGCCAAGGAGCGGGTGGACGGCATCATCGTCCAGCGCTGAACGGCAGATGAGCACAGTCGCACAGCGATCGATCGCGGGCGGGGGGCGGTGCCGATGGCAACGATGACCCCGATGATCGCCCAGTACCACGCCATCAAGCAACAGCAGCCCGGGGCCATCCTGCTGTTCCGGGTGGGCGATTTCTACGAGACCTTCTTCGACGACGCGGTGCTGGTCTCGAAAGTGCTGGGCATCGTGCTGACCTCCCGCAACCACGGGGCCGGCCACGACGTGCCGCTGGCCGGGATCCCCCACCACGCGCTGGAGCGCTACGTGACGCGGCTGATCAGGGCCGGCCACAAGGTGGCGATCTGCGACCAGGTCGAGGACCCCAAGCTGGCCAAGGGCGTGGTCAAGCGCGAGGTGACCGAGGTGATCACGCCGGGCACCATCATGCGGGAGTCGCTGCTGGACCAGCGCCGCGAGAACCTGCTGGCCGGCCTGTGCTGCCGCGACGGCCGCTGCGGCCTGGCGCTGTGCGACCTCTCGACCGGCGGCTTCCGGGTCACCGAGCTGGCCGCGGCCGAACTGCCCGACGAGCTGCGGCGCACCACGCCGGCCGAAGTACTGGTCCCCGACGGCCAGCGCGCCGCGCTGCAGGACGCGCTGGCCGGGTACCCGCTGACCGGCCGCGACGACTACCACTTCGATCCCGACCTGTCGTCGCAGCAGCTGCAGCGGCACTTCGGGACGCACTCGCTGGCCGGGTTCGGCTGCCAGGACCTGCCGCTGGCCGTGGGCGCGGCCGGCGCCGTGCTGCGCTACCTGGAGGAGAACCAGAAGACCGCGGTGCGGCACGTGACGCGGCTGTCGACCTATCGGCTGTCGGGCCAGATGCTGCTGGACGGCGCCACCATCCGCAACCTCAACCTGCTGCCGGCCGGCGACGGCGACCAGGACAACCTGCTGGCGGTGATCGACCGCACGCTGACCCCGATGGGCGGCCGGATGCTGCGGCGCTGGCTGTGCGCGCCGCTGCTGTCGGTCGACCGGATCGTGGAGCGCCAGGACGCCCTGGCGGCGCTGCTGGCCGACGCGCCGCGCCGCCAGCGGCTGCGGGCGGGGCTGCAGCGGGTGCAGGACATCGAGCGGCTGCTGTCGCGCATCGTCTGCCTGCGGGCCGGGCCCCGCGACCTGGCGGGGCTGGCGGCGTCGCTGGCGCAGGTGCCGTCATTGAAACGGGAGCTGCCCGACGCGCCGCTGTTCAACCAGCAGGCCGCGGCGCTGGCCGATTTCTCCGAGCTGTGCGGGTTGATCGGGTCGGCGATCGTCGACGAGCCCCCGCTGGCACTGTCGCAGGGCGGGTTCATCCGTCCGGGCCACAGCGCGGAACTGGACGAGCTGCGGGCCCTGGCCTCCGGCGACAAGGCCTGGATCGCCGGGCTGCAGCAGGGCGAGCGGGAACGCACCGGGATCGGGTCGCTGAAGGTCGGCTTCAACAGCGTGTTCGGCTACTACATCGAGGTCAGCAAGGCCAACCTGGCCGCGGTGCCGGCCGAGTACGTCCGCAAGCAGACGCTGGCCAACGCCGAGCGCTTCATCACGCCCGAGCTCAAGACCTACGAGGACAAGGTGCTGGGGGCCGAGGAGAAGATCCGCCAGCTGGAGACGGCGCTGTTCGCCGACCTGCGGCAGCGGGTGGCGGGTTGGAGCGCGCCGGTCGGGGACGCGGCCGAGGCGCTGGCCCAGGTCGACGCGGTCTGCGGGATGGCCGAGCTGGCGGCCGAGCGCGGATACGTCCGGCCGCAGGTCGATGAGCAGCCGCGGATCGCTATCACCGGCGGGCGGCACCCGGTGGTGGAGCGGGGTTTCGCGCTGGGGCAGTTCATCCCCAACGACGCGCTGCTGGACGGCGACCAGCACCGGCTGATCATCCTGACCGGGCCGAACATGGCCGGGAAATCGACCTACCTGCGGCAGGTCGCCCTGATCGCTATCCTGGCGCAGACCGGTTCGTTCGTGCCGGCCCGGGAAGCGGCCATCGGCCTGGCCGACCGCATCTTCACCCGCGTCGGCGCCAGCGACGAACTGAGCCGGGCGCAAAGCACCTTCATGGTGGAGATGACCGAGACGGCCAACATCCTCAACAACGCCACGCCCCGCAGTCTCGTCATCCTGGATGAAATCGGGCGCGGTACCAGCACGTTCGACGGGCTGAGCCTGGCCTGGGCCATCCTTGAACATCTGCACAACCAGGTTGGAGCCAAAACCCTGTTCGCCACCCATTACCATGAGTTGACCGAACTCGCCGCCCGGCTGCCGCGCCTGAAGAATTTCAACGTGGCGGTGCGCGAATGGCGTGACCAGCTTGTATTTCTGGGCAAGATCGTCGAAGGCGGGACGGACAAGAGCTACGGCATCCATGTGGCGCGACTGGCCGGTGTGCCGAAGGACGTTGTGGAGCGCG
>DATJQG010000054.1:0-4213 GCA_035506015.1 Candidatus Edwardsiibacteriota bacterium | reverse complement strand
AACAAGGTTATTTCCTGCTCTTTCCTCGCTTGACCTTGGCCTTGTCCCACAGCTCCTCCATCTCGGCCAGGGTGGTGTCCTTGAACGACTGGTTCTTCTTTTGCAGCGAGTGCTCGATGTGCTGGAAGCGCTGGTGGAATTTGTTGATCGTGCCCTTGAGCGCGTCCTCGGGGTCGATCTCCAGGTAGCGCGCCAGGTTGACCAGCGCGAACAGGATGTCGCCCAGCTCCTCGCGGATTTTGCGTTTGTCCTTTTTCGCGTAGGCCTGCTCGAACTCCTGCATCTCCTCGTCCAGCTTGGCGAACACCTGGTCGATGTGCTCCCAGTCGAAACCCAGGCGCGCGGCCTTGTCCTGCATGCGGTGCGCCTTGAGCAGGGCCGGCAGGTGGCGGGGAATGCCGTCCAGCGCGGAACTTCGTTCCTTCTTCTTTTCCTGGTATTTGATCTGCTCCCAGTTCAGCAGGACTTCCTTGGCGTCCTTGACCTTCGCCGTGCCGAAGATGTGGGGGTGGCGCCGCTTCATCTTCTCGGCGTGGGTGCGGATGGCGTCGTCGATGTCGAACTGCTTCTTCTCGTTGGCCATCTGGGCGTGGAACAGGATCTGCCCCAGCAGGTCGCCCAGCTCCTCCTGCACCTTGACCGGGTCGTTCTCGTCGATGGCGTCGACCACCTCGTAGGTTTCCTCGATCAAATACGGCTTGAGCGACTGGGAGGTCTGCACCCGGTCCCAGGGGCACCCGCCCGGCGCCCGCAGCCGCGCGTAGATGTTGACCAGGTCGTAGAAGGGCGCTAATGTCTTTTTTGACTTTGTTATGGATGTATTCTTTTTCATTTATTCACATTCTATCGTATGTGTTTTTGAGAAGTGGTCCCATGGATAACGGCCATTCAATTCTGTATACCTTTTATCAGACATAAACAAATAAAATATAAATGTAGACCCCCCGAGCATCATCATGGAACGTTTCCAACTTTGGAGGAGCGATATTTTACTTCCATCATCGCTGACTATTTTAATGCCATATTTCATGGCGCCCAATGTTTGTCCATATACCCATATTGATACAATCAGGTAGATATCAAAAAAAACCAATAAAAACACAATGAGAGCAACTGTAAAATTATCCCAAAGAAAATGGGAATTCCCTTCGGAATGGATGACACTGAATCCGGTATTCACACCCAAGAATGTAAGGCAAAGAAACCAAAGATCAAAAGCGAAAGCTCGTATCCTTTTACTTTTAGGTGTCATTTTAAAATTAGTTGGCATAATATTTTTGAAAATTATTATGTCTTGGTGTGTTGGTGTTTCGGTCCCTAAACGAGCACCCTCGGCAACGCAGGTTTGATGCTGGTTTTCGTCTTTGGACTCATCCCTTTCTCCCTTCTCTTTCAAAGAGAAGGGACGGGGTTGATCCTTCGGTCTGTAGGGCGCGGTGCCATTCTCAGGATGACGAGCCCCGGCTGTTCTCCGTGTCTCTGTGCCTCTGTGGTTAATGTGCCTAGACCAGGACCCTCGGCAACGCAGGATTGATGCGGGTCACCACCTCGTAGTTGATCGTACCGATCCACGCCGCCAGCTGCTCGGCCGCAATTCGCTCCCGGCCTTGGGCGCCCAGCAGCACGACCTCGTCCTCCAATTTCACGTTCGGAATATCGGTCACATCGGCCATGCACAGGTTCATGCAGACCCGGCCGCGGATCGGCGCGCGCTTGCCTTTGATCAGCACGTGGGCGGTGTTGGACAGTTTCCGGTCGTAGCCCTCGTTGTAGCCCACGGGCAGCACGGCGATCTTCGATCGCCTGGTCGTGCGATAAGTGCAGCCGTAGCCGATGTATTGGCCCGCGGCCACTGATTTAACCTGCGCCACGCGGGTCTTCCAGGCCAGCACGGGCGTCAGCTTGAACCCGCCGTGGTGCTCCTGGTACGACAGCATGGTCTCGCGCGAGGGCCACAGCCCGTACAGCCCGATGCCCAACCGCACCAGCTGCAGGCGGGTTTCGGGGAACACCAGGGCGGCCGCGGTGCAGGCGATGTGGTTGACGGGAAGCCTGAAGCCCAGGGCTTTCAGCTCCGAGACGATCTTATTGTAGTGCGCCAGCTGCTGCCTGGGATAAACCCGCGATGTGGTGTCCTCGATGTTGGCGAAGTGGGTGGAACAACCCTCCAGTTCGAGCTGGGGCGAGCGGGCGATCAGCGCCGCGATCTTCTTGGCATCGGCGAGATCCACGCCCTGGCGGTTGGTGCCGGTCTCCAGCTTGAGATGCAGGCGCACCGGGCCTTTCGCCTTGATCCGTGCCAGGGCGCGGACCGTCTCGCTGTTGTAGACCGTCAACCGCAGATCCGCGGCCACGGCCTCGTCCAATCTTGCCAGCGGCACATAGCCCAGCACCAGCACCGGCTCGCGGATCCCGGCTCCGCGCAGGCCCAGGGCCTCGTCCAGCGAGTTGACGCCGAACCACAGCCTCGGGTCGTGCCCGGTCAGCGCCGCGGCGACCGCCGTCATGCCGTGGCCGTAGGCGTTGGACTTGACCACCGGCATCAGCGCCACGGCCGGGCCGGCCAGCCGGCGGAAGCCGCGGAGGTTGGCCAGCAGGGCGCGGCGGTCGATCTCGACCCAGTTGAGAAGGGTGCTCATCGCTCTCGCGCTGCGTTCAATTGCGTGCAATTCTACTATGGAATGAATATTTCTGCAAGTGTTTTAAAAAAAATGTTGCTTTTTACCTCAAAGTTTGATATAAATAAATGCTATTCGGCGGCAATGGGATAGGCGGACCCGCCCCCGTTGTTCCGTGCTGAACAATTGTTGAAGGAGCCGGCCATGTTGAAACCCACCAGACTGGTAGCAATCCTGATCGCCGTGTCGTCCCTCCTGGCCGCGGGGCTGGTCCTCGCGCAGGACGCCAAGACCACGCACGTCGTGGTCCAGGACGAGACCCTGGCCAAGATCGCCACCCAGTACTTCGGCAACGCGTTCTCCTGGCCGCTGATCTGGGAGGCCAACAAGGACAAGATCCAGGACCCGCACTTCATCTATCCAGGCCAGGAGCTGGTGATCCCGCCGCTGTCGGCGGCCGGGCCGGTCAACGCCCCCGACACCTCCCGTCCCGACACGGCCAAGGCCCCGGCGCCGGCCCCGGTCGACACCGCCCCGGCGGTGGCCGCGGCCGCTCCCGAGCCCGAACCCGAGCCCGAGCCGGAGCAGGCCACGCCGCAGCCCACGGTGGGCGTGCGCCACATCGGCGTGGTGGTCAAGCCGCTGCCGGTGGTGTCCGAGGCCATGGCCTTCAAGGCCGGGTACATCAGCCCGGTCGACGAGAAGCCCCTGGGGTACATCATCAGCGCCCGCACCGACCTGGTCGAGCGCGACCACATGGTGACCAATGACAAGGTGTACATCGATATCGGCGGCCGCGACGGCGTCAAGGTCGGCGACATGTACGCCGTCTACCGCCAATCGGAGCAGGTCAAGCACCCGGTCAGCAAGAAGCAGCTGGGCCGCAAGATCGAGGTCGTGGCCGTGATCAAAGTGGACGAGGTCGAGGAGCGTACGGCCGGGGTCAAGATCATCAGCTGTTTCGAGACCCTCGGGGAGAAGGAGATGATCAAGCCCTACCTCGACGTGGTCGTCCCCACCAACCTGACGCCGCTGCCCGCGACCAAGACCCTGGAGGGGTGCATCGTGGCCTTCCGCGGCCCCCGCGACCTCAATGCCCTCAATGCCATCCTCTACATCGACCGCGGCACGGCGGACGGCATCATGCCCGGCGACGTCTTCGAGATCTACCGCCCGCAGGGCAAGGCCGGGGCCGGCGATGCGGCGACGCTGCCGGTGATCGTGCTGGGCCAGCTCCAGGTGCTGACGGTGCGCAACGGCACCGCCGCGGCCTCCGTCATCAAGGAGACGGTCGAGGACATCCGCGAGGGGGACCACATCCGCCTGATCAAACAGGTATCGAAATAACGCCACCAGCCAGGGACCCCCGCGATGCAGAACCACGGGAAACTGATCGGCGAGATCATGATCGCCCTGGAATACGTGTCGATCGACCAGATCAACGACGCCCGGCGCTACCAGATGCAGAACACGGCCAAGCGGCTGGGGGAGTGCCTGGTCGAGCTGGGCTACGCCACCGAGACCCAGGTCCAGCGCTCGCTGGACGTCCAGAACATCACCTGACCGGACCCCGCGCCGCGGCCCGGCGCCATCAT
>DATJQG010000053.1:0-5609 GCA_035506015.1 Candidatus Edwardsiibacteriota bacterium | reverse complement strand
CCGCGGCCGTGCTCCGCGGCCGCGCCGTGCAGCCGCACCGTGGGACGGCTGCGCTCGTTGTCCACGATCTCGATCAGCGTGGGATAAACGCCGCGGCGGAAGCCGGTCCCCAGGCACTTGGCGACGGCCTCCTTGCAGGCGAAGCGCGCGGCGTAGCTGGGGTACTTGTGGTGGCGGCTCTCGCAGAAGGCGATCTCGCTCTCGGTGAAGACCTTGGCCAGGAATTCGCGGCCCCAGCGCTCCACGGCCCGCTGCATCCGGCCCACGTCGGCGATGTCGATGCCGATCGATTCGATCATGGTCGTCCGGCTGTTGTTGATAAATATTCCCGTGCTTTTCGCGCCAACCGTTTGGCCCCTATCTTCTGGAATTCATCCCGGGACTCCTCGATCAGCCGATATCCCGTTCGTCCCAAGGAGCGTCCCAGAGAGAACCGCTGCTTAGCCAGCTCCAGCGGGAAATGCTTCTCCCGCGCCAGCGCGATCGCCTTGGCCCACGCATCGCCCGCCGCTTCGTGATTGCCCCGGAACATTTCGACGCGCGCCAGCATGTCCAAGGTATCGCACGTCCCTTCGATATCCGGATGGCACTGCCGGTACTCCGTCCAGCACCGCTCGACTGCGCCCGGGTCCGTCCGCTGCAGCGCCGCCAATAACGAGCGCATCCAGTAGGTGCGCTGGGAATCCTGGCTTTCGGTGCGGGCGATCTCGGGTGCGATCCTGTCCAGGATCCGCTGTGCCACCTGATGATCCCCGCGCTCCAGCCAATAGCTGACGAACGCCAGCCTCGCACCCTGTTGCCCAGTGTTGTCCCCCGCCCGGACGAACGCCCGATAGGCGGCGTTCATCAAACGCCGTTCCGCCGCCTCGTCGTCATCGATACCGGCCAGCGCGTAGAGCTGCAGGTAGCAATGGCCCTGCCCCAGCGGATCGTCCAGCTTGGTCCTGAGCTCCAGGGCTTTCTGGTGGTATTCCCGCGATTTGGCGAACTCCCCCCGCTGGTAGGCCAGGTAGCCCAGGTTGACCAGCGTGTATCCCGCGCCGATCCGGTCGCCGATCCGCGTCTCCAGCAGGTAGGCCCGGACCAGCAAAGCTTCCGCCTGTTCGGGCAGACCTTGGAAAATCTTCAGGTAGCCGAGGTTGCTGAGCGATTCGGCCTGGCCCAGCAGGTTGCCCGATCGTTCCCGCACCTGCAGGGACTCGAGGTACTGCCGCTCGGCCCTGGCCGTGTCCCCGATCCGCCGGTAGCAGAAGCCGACGTCGTTGTAGATCTCCCCCAGCAGCGCGTCATCGGTCAGGTCCTTCTCGATGTCCAGCGCCTGGAGGAATATATCGATGGCCCGCTGGTAATCGCCGCCGTTGATGGTCTCCAGCCCGGTGAAGTAGAGCCCGCGGGCGATGCCCGGCCGGAAATCGGCCTGCCGGGCCAGGGCCAGCAGCCGGTCGCGCATCGGGTCCATTTTGTCCCAGAGGCTGAATTGGAAGAAGAGGTTGCAGGCGTGGTGCAGGTAATCCAGCTCCAACCCCACGGGCATCGGGCCGGCGCTGTCGACTCGCTCCAGCTCGGCCTGCGCCGGCTCCATCTCGCCCAGCGCCGTGTAGATCGCCGCCCGCTCCAGCCGCAGGACGGCGGGGACCAATGTTTCCAGGCGGGCGCCGTCCAGCCAGCGCCGCCGTTCGCGCAGGAACGCATCGATGCTCCCGCCCAGCGGGTTCACCGCCTTCATCGCGCGCGCCGGGTCCTGCGATCCGGGTCGCGCGCGCGGTCGACGATCTCCAGCAGCTGTGCGATATCGTCCAGCACGAAATCAGCGCCGGACGTGCCGGTACCGAAGGTGTCGCCGTACCTGGCGAAGGCCGTCCGCATCCCCAGCCGCCGCGCGCCGGCGATGTCCCGCTCCGCCCAGTCGCCCACCATCAGCGCTTCGGCGGGCCTGACGCCCAGCGCCCGCAGCGCGGCGCGGAACGGCCGCGGCGACGGCTTGCGCGCCCCGGTGTCCTCGAAGGTGATCACCCGGTCGAAGAAATGCTGGAACCCCAGGTAGCAGATCCGCAGCCAGGCCTCCTCGCGCGGCGCGTCCGACAGCACGGCCAGCTTCAGGCCGCGCTTCAGCAGCCCGGCCAGCGCCAGGGTGACGTGGGGGTACGGCACCAGCGCCGCCTCCCGCGCGGTGCGGTAGGCCACGATGGCCGCGGCCTTCATCCTGGGATCGACCGCGCCCAGCTACTCCCGCAGGAACGCGTCGAACACCCGCTGGTATTCGATGCCCTCTTTCTTGTAGATCTCGTAGATCCGGTCCCGCGCGGCACCCGGTGACGCCCGCAGGCCGCAGTCGATCATGGCATCGACCGCAGCCGCCACAGCGGCCTCTTTCATCTTCATGAAGTCGACCAGGGTGTTGTCGAGGTCAAAAATAACGGCTCTGATCATGGTTCCCTTATGTGCGATCGCGTCGCATTCCGCTATAGGAGGGGCATCGGTATTGATCAGATTATAAATTTAACACAAAACCCGCAAATGTCAAGCCTTTTCTCGCGCGGGATCCTTCCGCCAAACCTCTGAAGATGCCCGATTTTACTTGACTTCTGATGGCGTATTATTTAAACTATGTTGATGGGTAAAACGATCTCACTGGTCACCGGTGCCAACGGCTTCATCGGCAGCCATCTGGTCCAAGCCCTGCTGGCCCACGGACACCAGGTCCGTTGCCTGGTGCGCAGGACTTCCGACCTTAAGTGGTTGTCCTGCCTGGAGATAGACATTCGCTACGGCTCGCTCGACGACACTGGATCGCTGCTGGCCGCATGCCGGGATGCGGATTACGTCTTTCACCTGGCCGGCGCGGTCAAGGCGCGGCACAAGGCGGACTTCGACCGGCACAACAGCGACGGCGCGCTCAATATCGCCCGGGCCGCGCTGGAGGCCGCGCCGGGATTGAGGCGGTTCCTGTTCTCCTCCAGCCAGGCGGCCGCCGGCCCGGCGGCCGCTCTCGACGCCCCCGTCTGCGAGAACGACGAGTGCCAGCCGTTGTCGGATTACGGCAAGAGCAAGCTGCTGGCCGAACAGCGACTGCGGATATTGTCGGACAAGCTGCCGCTGACCATCATCCGGCCGCCCTCGGTCTACGGCCCGCGCGACACCGAAGTGTTCATGTACTTCCAATGGATCGACCGCGGCCTGGCGCTGCTGCCGGGCTTCAAGACCCGTTACGCCCATTTGATCTATGTCGCGGACCTGGTGAACGGCATGGTCCAGGCGGCCGAATCTGACGCTGCCCTAGGGAAAACGTATTTCCTGGCCGGGGACCGCGCCTACAGCTGGCAGGAGATATCGGGCATCATCGCACGCAGCATGGGCAAGCGCCCGATCAAGGTCCATCTTCCCCTGTTCCTGGCGCATTTTTCCGCGATCCTGGCCGAGGCCGGCGCGGCCGTGACCAACAGACCGAGCACCTTCGACCGCCAGAAGGTGCGGGAGATGTCCCAGTTATATTGGGCCGTCTCGACCAAGGCAGCGCAGCGCGATTTCGGATTCAAGAGCGAGTACGACCTGCCGCGCGGCGTGGAGGAAACGGTCAAGTGGTACAAGGATAAGAAATGGTTATAGCCTCTCCGTCATCGCGAGCATCGCATCATGCCACGTTTGCGAAGCGAACCATATGAGTTTCGTTGATTGCTTCGTTTGTCCAGGCGGAATAGGTTTCTCGCAATGACCGGTTGAACCCTTCGTGCCTTTGTGTCTTTGTGGTAAAGGAAAATATGCTCTACCTGATCGCCACGCCCATCGGCAACCTGGGCGACATCTCGTTCCGGGCCGTCGAGACGCTCAAGGCCGTGGACGCCATCGCCTGCGAGGACACCCGCTCGTCCCAGGTGCTGCTCAACCATTACGGCATCCGCAAGCCGCTGCTGTCGTTCCACGAGCACAACGAGGAGCGGGCCGGCAACCGCATCATCGGCCTGCTCAAGGACGGCAAGGACGTGGCCGTGATCAGCGACGGCGGCACGCCGGGGATCTCGGACCCCGGCTTCACCATCGTGCGGGACGCGATCGCACATGGCCTCCCCTTCACCCTGATCCCCGGACCCTCCGCCCTTGATATGGCCGTGGTGCTGTCCGGGCTGCCCGTGCACAGCTTCGTGTTCCGCGGCTTCCCGCCCCACAAGCCGGGCGCGCGGAAAAAGTTCATCGAGCGGGACAAGGACTGCCCCTACACGCTGGTCTATTACGAAAGCGTCTACCGCATTGACAAATTTCTCGCAGACGCCCGGGATGTGCTGGGCGACCGCCGCGCCTGCGTCTGCAACGACCTGACCAAGCTGTACGAGAACGTCGAGCGCGGCATGCTGTCGCAGCTGCTCGAGGCCGTGGCCACAAGCAAGCACAAGGGCGAGTTCACCGTGGTGATCGCAGGGGTCGGCGATCATGCCGAACAGGGGATCGACGAACAGTGAGCCGCAGAAATCCCATTTGTAAACCCGCGCGATTTGTAGTATAATTATTGGTTGGGTATTTTTCAGGAAGGGGACCATGGATATATTCAAGAAATGCGCCGATTTCGTCGACGCCCGCAACGCCCGCGCGGCGGGACTCTATCCCTATTTCCACCCGCTGTCGTCGGCCCAGGAACCCGAAGTGATCATCGACGGCAAGCGGATGATCATGATCGGCTCCAACAACTACCTGGGGCTGACCACCCACCCGCGCGTCAAGGAAGCGGCGATCAAGGCCGTCGAAAAGTTCGGCACCGGCTGCACCGGCTCGCGCTTCCTGACCGGGACGCTGGACATGCACAACGAGCTGGAGGCCAAGCTGGCGAAATTCCTCAACAAGGAGGCGGCGCTGGTCTTCTCCACCGGCATGCAGACCAACCTGGGCACCATCTCGGCGCTGGGCACCAAGGACGACATCCTGGTGACCGACAAGTACGACCACGCCTCGATCCTGGACGGCTGCCGCCTGTCCTACTCGCACATGCGGCGCTTCCAGCACAACGACATGGGCAGCCTGGAGCGCGTGCTGCACGGGCTGGACCACACCAAGGGCCACATGGTGGTGGTCGACGGCATCTACAGCATGGAGGGCGACATCGCCGACCTGCCCGAGATCGTGCGGCTGTGCCAGAAGTACGACACCCGGGTGCTGGTGGACGACGCCCACGCCCTGGGCGTGCTGGGCGAGCACGGCCGCGGCACGGCCGAGCACTTCAATTTGGAAAAAGAGACCGACCTGATCATGGGCACGTTCTCCAAGAGCTTCGCGGCCATCGGCGGCGTGGTGGCCGGCGACTTCCTGGTGATCGACTACATCAAGCACTTCGCCCGCAGCATGATCTTCTCGGCCGCCCTGCCGCCGGCGCTGACCGCCGCGGTCTCGGCCGCCGTGGACGTGCTGCAGGACGAGCCCCAGCTGCGGCGGAACCTGTGGAAGAACGCCGACCGGATGCTGAAGGAGTTCAAGGCCATGGGCTACGACACCGGCATCGCCTGCACGCCCATCATCCCGCTGATGATCGGCTCGCAGGAGAAGGCCTTCGCCCTGTGGAAATACCTGATGGACCACGGCATCTTCGCCAACCCCGTGATGTCGCCGGCCGTGCCCGAGGGCCG
>DATJQG010000052.1:0-4163 GCA_035506015.1 Candidatus Edwardsiibacteriota bacterium | reverse complement strand
CCGGCACGTTCGCCGAGGGCATGTATTTCGATTACCCCTACCAGCAGGGTCAGGACAACTCGGTCGACATCATCGACGTCCTGCAGCCGGGCTCGCAAATAATAATGGGCAGCGACCCCAAGGCCAAGTGGATCTATGGCCGGGCAACCTCATATTCGCGTTCCTGGAAAGGGCAAAAAGCGACGCCGCATAACAACGTCTACCTGACCTTCGCCGTCGGGTCGCTCAAGAACGGCATCTATCCCAGCACGCAGTGCGAACTGACCCGCCGCATCCTGGCGTTCCAGGGCTACAACGTCGAGCCGGAGCCGGTGGTCGACCTGGTCGATTCCGCCTACACCGGCGGCAGCGAGGGAGCGGCGGAGCTCTCGTGGACGGCCGTCAACGATGACGCCTCCACCAAGACCACCAAGTACCTGCTGAAATTCTCCGAGTACGATCCATCCTTGCGGGACCTTGGCAAGATCAGTTCCGAGACCGACTTCCTCGACACGGCCCTGACCTACTACCAGACCTGGGCGCCCCTGGCGCCCAAAACCCTGGAAAAGAAGGTCCTCACCGGCCTGCCGCCCGCCGACACGTTGATCTTCACCATCAAGGCCGGCGACGGGTCCGCGCCCACGCGCTGGGGCACGCTGGGGGACGAGCCGCTGATCGTGGTCTCCGGCGACACCGTGACCCCGCATTCGATCGGCATGGGCTACGCCTACGGCTGCGTCAACGACTTCATCAAGAGCGAGCGGATCGACATCCGCAACGGCGACACGCTCTACACCACCTGGGACGCCAGCAGCCTGTACCTGGGCTACACCCGCTGCGACTGGCGGACGCAGGGCGACCTGTTCATCTACTTCGACACCCGCAGCGGCGGCGCCGACTCCACCTGCCCCTACAACGCCGGCGATTCCTGCTCGGGCTTCGATCCCGCCTTCCGCCCGGATTTCTGCCTGATCGTCGAGGACGGCTCCACGGGCATCTTGAAAAAGTGCCTGAGCGGCAAGAACTGGGTGGACTCCATCAACCCGTACACGACCGGCTACCTGTACCTGGACAGCATCAACAAGTACACCTATCAGGAAATACGGGTGCCGTTCGCCTACCTGAAATACACCGTCGGCAACGTCTTCAAGTACCTGGTGGTCTGCGCCGACGAGAGCGACGAGCATTCCTGGAACGCCTTCCCGCCGGCGAACAACATCGGCAAGGGCGCCAAGGCGCCGCTGGCGAAGTATCCCTATTTCTACCAGATCAACAGCCTGGCGGCGGGGATATCGCCCCGCAGCGCGGCCCGGCCGCTGGCCGTCGAGCTGGCGGATTTCGCCTGCCAGTCAAGCGCCGCCGGCGCCACCATCACGTGGCAGACCTCCAGCGAACGGGACAACTACGCCTGGCTGGTCGAGCGGTCGGACCATCCCGACGGCGGCTACACCCGCATCGCCACGGTGCCTTCCGCCGGCCCCACGGCGACCGGTCATGCGTATTCCTACGTCGACAACACGGCCGCGGCCGGCAGCACGTATTACTACCGGCTGGGCGACCAGGATATCGACGGCGCGGTCACCTGGCACGGCCCGCTGGGGGTGTCGATCGCGCCGGTCCCCGCCACCCTCTCGCTGGCGCCGTGCCGGCCGAACCCGGCCCATGGCGGGACCGCGATCGGATTCACCCTGCCGCGCGCCATGCCCGTCGCGCTGGCGGTCTACGATGTCTGCGGACGCCAGGTCCGCGTCCTGGCCGATGGCATGCTGGCGGCGGGCGGGCACAGTCTGGCGTGGGACGGCCACGATGACGCGGACCGTCCGGTCGCCGCGGGCGTCTATTTCATGCGGCTGACGGCCGACGGCGCGGGCCTGACCAGGAAAGTGGTGCTGCTTCGATAGTAGCTCCAGCTGGTCAAAGATGCGATCACAGAGCCCACGGAGGACATGACTAGCGCTAATTAAAGGAACGCATCGCTCGAATAACAAAGGGGGCTTTTCAAAGCCCCCTTTGTTATTACCTTGGTCTGTTCCTATTTTACGGAAAATGTCTTGGCCCGCGAGGGCACCTTGAGGTAATGATCTTTGTGCTCCGGAGGAAGGTCTTTTATTATGCCATCGATCACGTCCCTGGCTTTTTTATACTCCAGCTTGGCCTCGTCGACGAGGCCCCGCGATTCCGCCAGCCTGCCCAGCAGTTCGTGGCTTTGCCAGACGTATTCCAGCGCGCCGGTCGCGGTCGCCGCCGCAAGGGCCTCGTCGACATATCCCGCCGCCTCATCGTACGCGTTCACCGCCAGCGCCCGTTGCGCCGACAGCAGGGAGACGCGCGCTGTGAGCACCTTGTCCTTCAGTTCCCGCGAGATCATCAATGCCTCGGCCAGTTGTTGGTTGGCGCTGTCGCAGTCGCCCTTGTCCAATTGGAGTTGCGCCATTCCCAGCAGGGCGTAGGCTTTTTCCCGCTGGTTGTGAGTGTCGTCCGCGATGCGCAGCGCCCGGTCGATCTGCTCCTCGGCCGCTCCATGGTCCCCTTGCTGCAGCTTCAGTTCATAGATCGCCCTGACCGCGGCCAGGATCACCTCGGGGTCGCCCACCGCCCGCGCCTCGGCCAACGCCTGCTGCAGCAACGCATCCGCTGCGTCTTCGTCGCCCATCATCACCAGCAACAGGCCGACGTTGGCCTTGACATAGGCTTGGATCCGTGGATCTTCGATCGTGGCGGCGATACACTGGGCATTCTCCAAGCTGGCCGTGGCGCCAGCATAGTCCGCGAGCAGCAACTGCTCAATCCCAAGATTGCGATCGATCTCGGTTTCGTTGAAACGGTCGCCGATCTTTTGCGCGATCTCTATGGCCCGCAGGTGACGGGCTTTTGCGCCCGACAGGTCACCCCAGAATTGTTCGAGGCAGCCGATGTTGACTTCCATCGTCATTTCTTGGGCAACGTCCCGTATCTCCTGTGCCCCGCGCAGCGATCGCTGGAAATGATCATGTGCCTCGGAATAATTCCCCGTCATCGCATCGATGATACCCAGATTGCCGGAGGCCAGGGTCTCGACCCGGACATCACCGATCTTCCTTGCGATCTCGCTGGCCGTCAGGAGACATTGCCGCGCTTCCTCGATCCTTCCCATCATCAACAGCGCGGCCCCTTGATTGTTGTTCTGTGACGCGATCCCCTCTGCGTAGTTGATATCCCCTGATAGTGACAAAGCCAGCTGGTAATAATCCATCGCTTGCGTCAAGTCGCCAACACGTTCAAATAGCTCACCCAAAGCTCCATTTGTCTGAACAAGATCTTTCTTACTCTGTTGCCGCTGGAAAATTTCCAACGCCTGCTTGGATAAATTGATCGCCGCCGGGAGGTCGCCCCGGAGCTTGGAGAGCTGGCCAAGGTTGTTTAATGCACGAGCAAGTGTTGTTACATCGTTGGAACGCTGCGCCTCGGAACGGACGCGATGAAATATTTTTTCGGCTTTGTCGCGTCCGCCCAGCATATCGTAGATGACCCCTAGTTCCAGCAGGTATTTCCGTTGACCGGACTGATCCCCATGTTGGCCAGCCAAACGTGCCGCGATGGTATTTTGCCGCAGCGCCCGTTCCCGCTGGCCGATCAGGATCAGCACTGCGCCCTGCGCCCCCAGCAGCTCCGCCAGCTCCAGCTTGCTCTCCCGGCTGTCCTTGGCCTTCTTCAGCAGGCCGATGCCCTGCTCGTAGAACTCGATGGCCTCGCCGTTGGCGTACAGCCCGCGGGCCTTGTCGCCGGCCTTTCGCAGGTAGGCGATGGCCTTGTCCGGGAACGCGCTGAGGTAGTAGTGGTGCGCCAGGTCTTCCAGCCAGGGCTCCAGGTTGCCGTGGTAGTCGCGCTCGTAGGTCTGGGCCACGCTGCCGTGCAGGTCGCGGCGGCGCTGCTTGAGCAGCGTGCCGTAGGCCGCCTCCTGGGTGGCGGTGGAATGGAACTGGTACAGCCGCTTGCCCTCGATCTCCTTGGAATACAGCAGCCCCTCGAAGTGCTCCAGGTTCTCCAGCTGTTGCTGCAGCTGTTCGGGCGCGGTCTTGGTGATGTGCGACAGCGTCTCGCGGTCGAATTCCCGGCCCACCACCGCCGCGTACTGCAGGGTGCGGCGCAGCTCCTCCGACAGCTTGTCGATCCGGCCCAGCACCACGCCGGCCACGGTGCCCGGC
>DATJQG010000051.1:0-3535 GCA_035506015.1 Candidatus Edwardsiibacteriota bacterium | reverse complement strand
CTGGCCGACCGCACGCTGGCCGAGGTGATGGTCCCCAAGGCCGCGATGGTGACGGTGGCGGCCTCGGCCGACATCGCCGCCATCATCGACCGCTACCACGCCTGCGGCTTCTCGCGCATCCCGGTGCACGAGGACGGCCCCGACAACATCATCGGCATCATCCACGTCAAGGAGCTGCTGCGCTTCTGGCACAAGCCGGCCAGGAACCTGCGGGCGGTGGAGTTCATCCGCCTGCCCCACTTCTTCCCCGGCACCATGAAGGTGGCGGCCGCCCTGACCGAGTTCCGCAAGCGCAAGATCTCGATCGCCGTGGTGATCGACGAGTACGGCGCGCCGGTCGGCCTGGTCACCGCCGAGGACCTGGTGGAGCAGATCGTGGGCGAGATGCGCGACGAGCTGGACCGCGAGCGCAGCTACCACCGCCCCGCCGACGACGGCGGGATGATCGTGGACGCGGACATGCCGGTGGCCGATTTCTGCCAGCTCACCGGCTGCGCGGTGGACACCCGGGCCCGCACCGTCTCCGGCCTGGTGCAGGAGCGGCTGCAGCGGATCCCGGCCCCTGGCGAGCGCTTCCAGCTGGGCGGGCTGGCCTGCCAGGTGCTGGAAGGCACGCCGGCGAAGCTGGCCACGCTCAAGGTGTTCCCGGCGCGCGGCAAATGATATGGCGCCCCGCTGCGAACAAGCCAAGGTCGTTCGACCTTGGCTTTTTTCGTCACTGTTCCGGCTGCGGGTCGGCGGCTGGCAGGTCCGGTCCCGGCTGCCCGGGCCCGGCTTCGCCGTCCTCTGCCGCCTCGTCCTCGATCGCCTCGTCTTCGGCCGCCTCGTCCTCGGCCGGCTGGTCCGGCTGCTGGCCGCTGAACGGCACTTCCTCCTGCGAGCCGTAGTGCTGGGCCTGGTACTGCTTCAGCTCCTGGTCGATCTCGGCGTCCAGCCGCTCGCGCTCGGCCTCCTTGGACTTGAGGTACTCCTCCAGCTCCTCGATCCGCGGCAGGTCCGACAGCGAGCTCAGGCCGAAGTAGCGCAGGAACTCCGGCGTGGTGCCATAGAGCAGCGGCCGCCCCGGCCGGGGGTCGCGGCCCACCACCTGCACCAGGTTGCGCTCCAGCAGCGTGGCCATCACGCCCTCGACGTTGACGCCGCGGATCACCTCGATGTCCGACTTGATCAGCGGCTGCTTGTAGGCCACGATCGCCAGCGACTCCAGCGCCGCCGCGGTCAGCTTGGCCGTGCGCTTGCCGCGGAACAGCTCCTGCACCCACTTGGCGTACTCGGGCTTGGTGTAGATCTGGTAGCCACCGGCCACCTCCACCAGCGCGAAGCTGTGCTCGTCGCGCTCGTACTCCAGCTGCAGCTCGGCCACCAGCTGCCGCAGGATCTTGCTGTCGACGTTGCCGATCAGGGACCGGATCTTGGGCAGCGACAGCGGGACGTCGGTGGCGAACAGCAGCGCCTCGATCACATGCTTGGCTTCGGCTCTATCCATTGATGCGTGATGCTCCGTAATGCGGGTGGTGGTGGTGCGCGGCCGGGGCCTTCCCCGGGCCCGGCCGGGCGGCGGTCGGCGCCGCGCCGGGCCGGTGGGTGAACATTGACCTTGACTTTATCCGAATGATATGATATTTTTAGTTGTTTTGTAAAGCAGAAAATCAACAATCAGAGCACATCGGGAGGGAGATCCAGTGGCTGAAGGGGTGAAAAAATCGGGACCGAAACGCAACCGCTCGGCGCAGAAGCAGGCCCGGCAGGCCGTGCGGCACCGCGTGCGCAACCGCATCATCAAATCGAAGATCAGCTCGCTTGCCAAGAAGATGCAGGCCGATCCCGGCCAGCGGGCCGCGCTGGTCGGCGCGTCCTACGCCGAGATCGACCGCGCCGCCAAGAAGGGCGTGATCCACAAGCGGGCGGCGGCCCGCCGCAAATCGCGCCTGGCGCGGCTGGCCAACAAGAAGGCCGCGTAAAGCCCGCGGCGCGCCGCCGCACCAGGCAGACAAAAGAATCGTCCCGAATGTTGGTTCGGGACGATCTTTTTTTGTGTCCGTTCCCCGGGTCTACAGCTTGTTCTGGATCAGGTGCGGCGTCAGGAAGATCAGGATCTCGCGCTTGTCCGTCGAGGTGGTGGTCGAGCGGAACAGGGCCCCGATGATCGGGATGTTCATCAGGATCGGGATGCCCTTGGCCGCCTTGGCGGACTTGGTCTGCACCAGCCCGCCGATCACCGCGGTCTCGCCGTCGTTGAGCACGATCTGGGTGGTGGCCTCGTTGTCCAGGATCACGATGCCGCCCAGCAGGGTCGTGGTCGGGTCGAGGTCCGAGATCTCGGTCTTGACCTCCAGCGTGATGTTGTTGGCCGAGTTGATGTGGGGCGTGGTGGTCAGGATCATGCCGATGGTGTAGAGCGACGTCACGGCGTTGCCGGCCTGGTCGCGCAGCGTGATGGGGATCTTCTTGCCGCCGACGATCTTGGCCTCCTTGTTGTTGACCGCCGTGATCCGGGGGTTGGAGATGGTGTTGGCCTTGTTGGTGGCCTCCAGCGCCGTGATCGTGGCGTCCAGCTTGGCGTAGGAGCGGATGGTGCCGACGTTGATGCTGGGACGGTCGGTGGCCGGCAGCTGGGCCGGCTGCACCGCCTTCTTCATGATGGCGTTGGCGTTGTAGCTGGCGACGTTGGACACCGACCAGTCGATGCCCAGGTCGCGCGAGGCGCTCATGTCGATGTCCACGATCCGGGCCACGATCTCCACCTGGGGCGTGGCCACGTCCAGGATCCTGATCAGCTGCAGCACCTCGTCCTGCTTGTAGGCGACGTCGGTGATCACCAGCGAGTTGGACCGCTGGTCCACCAGCACCGACCCGCGGTCGGAGAGCAGCTTCGAGAGCGACGTGACGATCTCGCTGGCGATGGCGTACTCGATGCGGTAGACCTGGGTCACCAGGTCCATGCTCTGGGCGCGGTTGCGGACCTCGTTCTGCATCGTGGTCTGGGTGCCGACGCGGATGATGCCCTCATTGAGCTCGTAGGCCAGCCCGGCCGCACGCACCAGCTCCTCGAACGCCCGGCTCCACGAGACGTTGTGCAGCGTCATGCTGACCGCGCCGTGGACGTCGCCGCCGATGATCAGGTTACGCTTGCTGTACTGGGCCATGGCCCGCAGCACGGTGACGATGTCCGCGTTCTCCAGGTCCATCGACACCAGGCCGCCGCCCGACAGCCCCCGGGCGGTGGAGGCGGAACGGTAGGTCGGCTTGGGCGATTCGACGTAGGTCGGCGTGGAGGGCATGGTGGGGACCGCCACCGGTTCCGCGGACGCCATCGCCGGGGCCGACGGCTTCTCCTCGATCACCGGGGGCGGCGTCGGCTTGCTGGGCGCGGCCGTGGCCGGGGCCGACGGCGTGGCCGGGCGCTCCTCGACCACCGGGGCCGGGGCCGGCTTGCTGGGCGCGGCCGTGGCCGGGGCCGACGGCGCGGCCGGCTTCTCCTCGACCACCGGCAGCGGCGTCACCGGCGCGGCCGGGGCCGGGGTCGAGGGTGCGG
>DATJQG010000050.1:0-3456 GCA_035506015.1 Candidatus Edwardsiibacteriota bacterium | reverse complement strand
CTTGTCCTTGATGTCGATCTTGGCGACGGCGAACTCCGCAGTCCTGAGCTGCGCCGCCAGCCCGTCGACCTCGGCCTGGCTCTTGATGTTGATCTTTTTGTCGTCGATCTTGG
Source organism: Candidatus Edwardsiibacteriota bacterium (assembly GCA_035506015.1). GTDB lineage: Bacteria > Edwardsbacteria > AC1 > AC1 > EtOH8 > DATJQG01. The sequence goes on along the minus strand of DATJQG010000050.1, from coordinate 3,343 downwards.
CCAGCAGCGCCTCGAACGGGCCGTTCTCGCGGCCCTGCAGCCGGGCGCCCACCGACCAGTACTCCTGCGGCACGAACTTCTGGATCTCCTGCTCGCGCTCGCAGATCAGGCGCAGCGCCACGGTCTGCACCCGGCCGGCCGACAGGCCGCGGTGCACGGTCTTCCACAGGAACGGGCTGACCTGGTACCCCACGATCCGGTCCAGGATGCGGCGGGCCTGCTGGGCCTCGAACTTGCGCTGGTCGATCTTCAGGGGGTGCGCGATGCCGGACTTGACGCTCTCCTTGGTGATCTCGTAGAACAGCACGCGCTTGATCTTGCGGGCGCCGTCCTTGAGCTGCGAGGCGATGTGCCAGGCGATGGCCTCGCCCTCGCGGTCGGGGTCGGTGGCCAGGTAGACCTTCTCGGCCTTGGCGGCCTCCTCCTTGATCTTGGCCAGCACCTTGGTCTTGCCCGGGATGGTGACGTACTGCGGCGCGAAGTCCTTCTCCAGGTCCACGCCCAGCTTGCTGCCGGGCAGGTCGCGCACGTGGCCCATCGACGAGATCACCGTGAACTCGCGTCCCAGGTATTTGTTGATGGTCTTGGCCTTGGCCGGCGACTCGACGACGACGAGGTTCTTTGCCATATGAATGTGGTCCTTCGCTGTGATCGTCCGCGATCGTGCCGCCAAACGCTCCGCCTGCCGCGGCGCGACCGCGTGATCCATTCTGTGGTGAAAAGAGGCGATATGATACTAAATGCCGATATTGATGTCAAGGCTTTTCTCTTGACAACCGCTGGTGAAAGCCCTATACTTACACCCGCTAATCGCTTCGCCCCCTCCGACTTAACGGAGCAACAATGCGGCTGCCCTCGGAATCGAAACAACAGCTGTTCCTCAAGAGCATGGTCCCAGAGAACGCGGTGCTGTTCTCGGGCCTGGGCATCATGCTGGCCGTGGCCGGCACCGCCACCGTCCCCCAGGCGTTCTTCCTGGGCTCGGTGGCGCTGGCGCTGATGCTGGCCACCAGCTTCGTCGCCGCCGTGGTCAACGAGCTGGTGCAGAAGCGGACGCCGCTGTGGCCGCTGGTGCTGCTGGCGGCGCTGCTGCTGGCGCTGGTCAGGGCCCTGTTCCAGGCGCGGATCAACCAGCTGCCGCAGGGCACCGCCGTCGTGCTGGCGCTGCTGGCGGTCAGCCCGGTGGTCTATGCCCGGGCGCTCAACGTCACCGCCAGCACCACCGTCGGCCGCGCCCTGTTCGACGCCGCCGGCGCCGGTCTGGGCCAGCTGGCGGTGCTGCTGGGGATCGGCCTGCTGCGCGAACTGCTGGGCCTGGGCACGGTGGGCGCGTCGCCCGCCATCGCCCAGCCGCCGCTGCCCTGGCTGGGCGGCGCGCTGGGCGGTCTGCTGCTGACCGCCGCGGCCATCGCCCTGTTCCGCCGCTTCAAACCGGGGAGCCCCTCATGAACGGCGCCCCGTTCACCGCCCTGCTGGCAGGGTTGCTGCTGTCAAGCCCGCTGGCCGCGCTGGGGTACATCCCCACCAGCGCCTTGGCCGCCACCGAGCGGCCGCGCCACGCCTGGCCCTATGCCGTCTACGGGGCGTGCGCCATCCTGCTGTTCGCGCTCTGCGCCTGGCCGCTGCACCTGGTGCTGCTGGCGGCCGGCATCGCCTGGCCCGAGCTGCCGCTCGACATCCTGGCGCTGTGGGGCGTCAATCGCGCGCTGCGCGCGCTGACCGGCCGCAGCGCCGTGCTGCAGGCGCAGTCGCCGTTCTTCGCGCTCAACTGCGCGGTGCTGGGCGCCGGCTTGGCCGCCGTCGAGCGCTATCCCCACGACTGGTATCCGGCGCTGCTGTTCGCCGCGGGCATGGCCGTTGGTTTCCCGGCGGCGGTGATCGTGATCGCCCATTGCCGCGAGCGGATCGAGACCGGCCGGTTCTCGCCGCGGCTGGCGGGGTGGCCGTCGCTGCTGCTGCTGTGCGCCTGCTGCTGCGTGGCCTGCCAGGGGCTGGCGCTGTTGCTGCGTTAGATGATCCCTCTCGATAAAATACTGGAGCAGCTGCCCGGGCTGGATTGCGGGCTGTGCCGCACCGCCGGCGGCTGCCGCGGCTACGCCCGCCGCATCGCGGCGGGCGGGCGCGAGCTGTCGTTGTGCCTGCCCGGCGGCGAGACGCTGCGGGCCAAGCTGTCGGAGTTGGCGGCCGAGCACGACGATTCGCAATCAGCGCGCAACGCGGTGCTGAGCTGCCAGGGCTCGGCGCCGGTGCAGCAGGACCGTTTCGAGTACCGCGGCGTGGGCACCTGCCGCGGCGCGGCGATCGTGTCCGGCGGGCCGCGCCAGTGCCGCTACGGCTGCCTGCGGCTGGGCGACTGCGCCGCCGCCTGCCCCTACGGCGCCATCGCGCTGGACAAGGACGGCCTGCCGCGCGTCGACTTCGCCAAATGCACGGGCTGCGGGCACTGCGCCGCGGCCTGCCCCAAGGACCTGATCCGGCTGGTGCCCAAGTCGCAGCAAGTGTTCCTGGCCTGCATCTGCCAGGCCAAGGCCGAGGGCGTCAGCGGCGCCTGCTCGCGCGGCTGCACGTCGTGCGGCATCTGCCTGGAGGCCTGCCCCTACGGCGCCATCGTCTGGGACCGGGCGCTGCCGCGGATCATCGAGGAACGATGCCGCTCCTGCTCGATCTGCGTCTACAAGTGCCCGGCCAAGACCTACATCGACCGCATCCCGATCCGGCCCACCGCCTTCATCGGCCTGCAGTGCACCGGCTGCGAGCAGTGCAAGTCGGTCTGCCCCACCGACTGCATCATGGGCAAGAAGAACGAGCACCACAAGGTGATCCGCGGACAGTGCATCGGCTGCGGCCAGTGCTTCGAGGTCTGCCCGTTCAAGGCGGTGACCATGCTGGGCGCGCTGGGGCACGTCGACCTCTCGAACTTCTGACGGTCGGCCGATGATGCCCGATGATCCCGCGTTGAAGATGCCGTTGCTCGACCACCTCGAGGAGTTGCGCCGGCGGGTACTGGTCATCGTGGCCCTGTGGCTGTCCGCAGCCGCCGCGGGATACGCACTGGCCAGGCCAACGATCCGCATCCTGGCACGATTCGCGCCCAGCAATGGGCTTTATTTTTTTTCGGTGACCGAGGCTTTTATGGTCCGGCTGAAGGTGGCTGCGGCGCTGGGCGGCATCGCGGTCCTGCCCTTGGTCCTGTACCAGCTGGGCGCGTTCGTCTGGCCGGCGCTGTCGCGGCGCGAGCGCCGGTTCATCGTCCCCGCGCTGGCCAGCTCGCTGCTGCTGTTCTGCGGCGGCTGCCTCTTCTGCTATTTTTTGATCTGCCCGCCGGCCGTCACGTTCCTGCTGG
>DATJQG010000049.1:0-2913 GCA_035506015.1 Candidatus Edwardsiibacteriota bacterium | reverse complement strand
ACTCCAGCACCCGCTCGCTGTTGCCGCCGAACTCGCTGTCGACCCCCAGCGCTGCCAGTTCCTGCTGCAGCGTCGGCGTCAGCGGATTCTGCTCGGACACCAAGACCGTCGCCCCCCTGTCCCTCAGCAGCCGGGCGGCGGCCTTGCCGCTGCGGCCGGCGCCGATCACCGCCACCGTGATGCCGTTGACGTCGAGCGCCATCGCCGTCACCGTTCAGCGGATCTTCAGCGTCGAGAGCGCCACCAGCGCGCAGATGAACGCGATGATCCAGAACCGCACCACGATCTTTTGCTCGCTCCACCCCAGCTTCTGGAAATGGTGGTGGATCGGCGTCATCCGGAAGATCCGCCTGCCGGTGGACTGGAACGACGCCACCTGCAGGATCACCGAGGCCGCCTCCATCACGAACACGCCGCCCACGATCCCCAGCAGGATCTCCTGTTTGATCAGCACCGCCATCGTGCCGATCACGCCGCCCAGCGCCAGCGCCCCGGCATCGCCCATGAACACCTCGGCCGGATGGGCGTTGAACCACAGGAAGCCCAGGCTGGCGCCCACCATCGCCGCGCCCAGCACGGTCAGTTCGCCCGAGCCCCGCATGAACAGGATGTTGAGGTACTCGGCCAGCTTGAAGTTGCCGGTGATGTAGGACATCACGGCATAGGCCGCGGCCGAGAACAGGAACACCCCGATGGCCAGGCCGTCCAGGCCGTCGGTGAGGTTGACGGCGTTGGAGGTGAAGACGATCACCAGCATCACGAACGGGATGTAGAACCAGGCCAGGTCGATGAAGACGTTCTTCATAAACAGGAAGCTGGTCTTGGTGGCGAACTCCGGGTTCATCGGGTGCAGCTGCAGGTACAGCGCGATCAGCAGCGCCACCGCGAACTGCCCCGCCAGCTTCCAGCGCCCCACCAGCCCCTTGGAGTTCTTCTTGACCACCTTGAGGTAATCGTCGTAGAAGCCGATCAGGCCGAGCCCCACCGTGGCGAACAGCGAGACCTGGATATAGCGGTTGCCGAGGTCCGCCCACAGCAGTACCGGGATGATGATCGCGGCCAGGATCACCAGGCCGCCCATGGTGGGCGTACCGGCCTTGGCCTGGTGCTGGGCCGGCGCGTCCTCGCGCCCGCCGTCGACGATCTGCAGCCGCTTGAGCTGGCGGATCATGGCCGGCCCGATCAGGAACGAGATCAGCAGCGCCGTCACCAGCGCGTAGGCCGACCGGAACGTGATATATCGGAACAGGTTGAAGAAATGGACCTTCTCGGCCAGCGGATAGAGCAACAGGTACAGCATCTAGAGCGCCTTGATGGCGTTGACGATCTGTTCGAAGCGCATGCCGCGCGAGGCCTTCACCAGCACCACGTCCCGGGGCTGCAGCAGCCGCGGCAGCTGCGCGACCAGCGCCGGCACGCTGGCGAAATGCGCGGCGCTGGCGCCGGCGCCCTCGGCCGTCTGGTGGATCTTGGCCGCCAGCGGGCCCGCGGTCAGGACGGCGTCGGCCCGCCGGCCCGCCAGGTAGCCGATCTCCCAGTGGCGCTTCTCGGCGATCTCGCCCAGTTCCAGCATGTCGCCCAGGATCGCCACCTTGCGTCCGGGCAGCCCCAGGTCGGCCAGCGTCTCCAGCGCCGCCCGCATCGAGGCGGGATTGGCGTTGTAGGCGTCGTCGATCAGGAAGAAGTTCTCCAGCCTGACCGCCTCCAGCCGCATCGGCGTCGGCCGCATCGCGGCCAGGGCCGCCGCCGCCTGGTCCCGCGCCACGCCCATCACGTCGCCCGCCGCCAGCGCGGCCAGCGCGTTGTAGACGTTGTGGCCGCCCAGCATCGGCACCCGCACCGGCAGCCCGCCGACCGTGAAGCTCGAGCCCTCGGCCGTGAACCGGATGTCCTGGGCCCGCAGGTCGGCCCGCTCGCCGATCCCGAAGGTCAGATGCCGGGCCCGGGTCTTGTCCAGCGCCTTCAGCGCCCAGGGGTCGTCGGCGTTGGTGACGGCCGTGCCGCCGGCGGGCAGGGCCTCGAACAGCTCGGCCTTGGCCTGCGCCACGTTGGCGATGCTCTTCAGGAACTCGGTGTGCCCCTCGCCCACGTTCGTGATCACGCCGATCTCCGGCAGGACGGCGCGGCACAGGCTGCGGATCTCGCCCAGCGCGCTCATCCCCAGCTCCAGCACCGCCGCCTGGTGCTGCGGCCCCAGCTGGAACAGCGACAGCGGGATGCCGTATTGGTTGTTGAGGTTGCCCTGGTTCTTCAGCACGGCATACCTGGCCGACAGCACGGCCGCGATCATCTCCTTGGTGGTGGTCTTGCCGTTGGTGCCGGTCAGGCCGACCACCGGGATGGCGAACTTGCGCCGGTAGTGGCCGGCCAGGTCCAGCAGCGCCGCGCCCGTGTCCGCAACGGTGACCACGGGGATGCCGGCGCCGGTCGTCACGGCATCCCGTGCGGCCACGGCGGCGGCGGCCCCGGCCGCCCCGGCGGCGGCGATGAAGCGATGGCCGTCGAAGCGCGGCCCGCGGATGGCCACGAACAGGTCGCCGGGACTGATGCTGCGCGAGTCGATGCTGACGCCCGACACAACGCCGTCCGCGCCGCGCAGTTCGCCGCGCACCGCGGCGGCGAGCTCGGATAATTTCATGGCCTGCATCAGCGTCCCTCCCGCATGGAGCGCAGCTCCTCCAGCGCGGCCTCGCGGTCGTCGAAGTGGAGCGTCTGGCCGCCGATGATCTGGTAGTCCTCGTGCCCCTTGCCGGCGATGATCACCAGGTCGCCGGCGCGCGCCTGGATGATGGCCGCCCGGATGGCCTCGCGCCGGTCAGCCTGCACCTGATATGGTTTATCGCCCAGCCCGGGCAGGATGTCCTTGATGATGGCGGCGGGGTCCTCGCTGCGCGGGTTGTCCGAGGTCACGAT
>DATJQG010000048.1:0-2914 GCA_035506015.1 Candidatus Edwardsiibacteriota bacterium | reverse complement strand
CTGGTCAGCACGGTCACCGACAGCAGGGTGGGCGCGGGCCGGCCCTGCTCGCGGGCGATCTCCTGGGCGGCGGCCGACGCGGCCTCCATCATCCCGAAGCCGCCCATGGCGTGCATGTTGACGATGTCCGCGCCCAGCGCGGCGGCCGCGGCCACGGCCTTGGCCACGGTGTTGGGGATGTCGTGGTACTTGAGGTCGAGAAAGACGTTCAGCCCGCGCTCTTTGATGCGCGAGACGATGGCCGGGCCGCAGCAGGTGAACAGCTGCGAGCCGACCTTGAACGACGTGGTCGTGCCCTGCAGCCGGTCGCACAGCGACATCGCCTGGTCGAGCGTGTCGACGTCGAGCGCGACGATCAGCCGCTGGTCGAAGGGAATGGTCTTCATTTGTCGTCCATCGCGGGATATTTGACGACCTCGATCCGGACCGGGCCGACCGACAGCAGGCCGATGGCCTTGGCCGCGGCGTAAGAGAGGTCGATGATGCGGTCGGCCACGAACGGGCCGCGGTCGTTGATCCGCACCTGCACGCTCTTGCCGTTGGCGTCGTTGGTCACCTTGACGACGGTGCCGAAAGGCAGGGTGCGGTGGGCGGCGGTCAGGGCATGCATGTCGAAGGTCTCGCCCGACGCGGTGCGGCGGCCGTGGAACTCCTTGCCGTAGTAACTGGCCAGCCCGCTGAAGGTCAGTGCCTGGCCCTCGCCCGGCCGGTCCGACGGCGATGAGGGCTGCTCGGTGCCCGAGGCCGGCGTGCCCAGGTAGACCGGCGCCGGTGCGCAGCACAGCGCCAGGCAGCCCGCGGCGGTTGCCAGGATCAGGATGGTTCTCATTTGTGCAACGCTCCGGTGATGTCTGATGCCTTGCCGAACCCGTGCTCGCGGCAGTAGGCGGCCAGTCCGCGCGCGATGGCGCGGGCCGCGCCGGGGTCGGCGAAGGTCGCGGTGCCGACCTGCACCGCGCAGGCGCCGGCCAGCATGAACTCCGCGGCGTCCTCGGCGCTGCGGATGCCGCCGATGCCGATCACCGGCAGCTTCACCGCCTGGCAGACCTGGTGGACGCAGTACAGCGCCACCGGCTTGATGGCCGGCCCGGACAGCCCGCCGGTGACGTTGCCCAGCACCGGCCGGCGCCGCCGGCTGTCGATGGCCATGCCGTAGAGGGTGTTGATCAGCGAGAGGGCGTCGGCGCCGGCATCCTCGACCGCCCGGGCGATGGCCGCGATGTCGCTGACGTTGGGCGACAGCTTGACGATCACGGGCAGCTTCGCTGCTTTTTTAACTTTCCTCGTCAACGAGGCAGCCACGCGCGGATCGGTGCCGAAGGCCACGCCGCCGTGCCTGACGTTGGGGCAGGAGATGTTGACCTCGATGGCGGCGATGCCGGGCGCGCCGTCCAGTCGGCGGGCCAGCCGCGCGTACTCGTCGGCCGTGTTGCCGGCGATGTTGGCGATCACCAGCGCGCCGCAACGGCGCAGTCCTGGCAGCTTGTCGCGCAGGAAGGCCTCGACGCCGACGTTGGCCAGGCCGATGGCGTTGATCATGCCCGAGGCCGTCTCGAACACGCGGGGCGGGGGATTGCCGGCCCGGGGCGCCAGGGTCACGGTTTTGGTGATGATGGCGCCGAAATCGGCGGGGGGCGCCAGCCGCCGGTACTCCGCGCCGTAGCCGTACGTGCCGGAGGCGGCGATCACCGGGTTTTTCAGCCGCAGCCCGCAGACCCTGACCGCGAGGTCGACCGGTTTCACCGGTGTGTTTCTGTTCATACCACGGGCTCCTGGTCCCAGTCGATGGCCGCGCTTTCGAACACCGGGCCGTCATGGCAGACCGTGCGGTAGCCGTCGACGGCCTTGACGACGCAGCCCTGGCAAGCCCCGACGCCGCAGGCCATGAAGGATTCCAGCGAAACCTGGCACGGCAGCCGGCGCCGGGCGGCGATCGCGGCCAGGGCCTTCAGCATCGGCCAGGGCCCGCAGCCGTAGAGCTGCGCGCCGGGGTAGCGGTCCAGCGCCGCTTCGAGCGCGGCCGTGACGAAGCCTTTGGCGCCGCAGCTGCCGTCGTCGGTGGCGACGATCCGCTTGACGCGCAGATGCGGCCGCAGTTCGGTCTTGGTGGCGCAGCCGTAGCACAGCAGGGGGGAAAGCTTCGCCGCCCGCAGCCGCCGCAGCAGGAGCTGCAGGGGCGCGATGCCGATGCCGCCGGCGACCACGATGTGGTGGGGGCGGCCGTTTTCGATGGCGAAGGGCCTGCCCAGCGGGCCGACCACGTCGAGAGGTTCTCCCTGCCGCAGCCGGGACAGCAGCGCCGTGCCCTGGCCGGCGATGCGGTACAGGATGGCAATGCCATCGCCGTCGATGTCATGGATGGAGAAGGGACGCCGCAGCAGCGCCATGCCGGGCGCCAGCAGATGCAGGAACTGCCCGGGCTGCGCGGCCCGGGCGATGGCCGGGGCGCGGAAGCGCAGCAGGTGGACGCCGGCGCCGACGCGCCGGTTTCCGGCGATGCGGACGGCCGTCTGCGACTCAGCGGGTCTCGGATTTGCGCTGCAGGTCATCGGGTCCTGGGATCATTTTCTTGTCGGGCGGCTGGTCCGGGGGCGGTTGCTGCTGGTCCTTGGGATTCTCCGGCTCGACGTCCTGGCCGGGCGCTTGCTTGGCCGGGGCCGGGTTCGCGGTGTCGGCTGCGGCCGGCGCGGCCGTTGCCTTGAACTCGATGTCCGGTTCGACATCGTCGACCGATCCGTCCAGCGGCAACCCCAGCCGGTCGCGGGCGCCGTTGGCGTAGCGGGTCGATGGCCAGGTTTCGATCACGCCGCGGTACAGGCTGTCGGCGGCGGCCGTATCGGCCAGGAACCGCTCGCTGGCCCAGGCGGCGGCGTACAGCGCCTTGGGGGCCAAGGGCTGGTCGGGATAGTCGCGG
>DATJQG010000047.1:0-2564 GCA_035506015.1 Candidatus Edwardsiibacteriota bacterium | reverse complement strand
ATGCCGCTGACCGGCAGGACGATCGTTCGCTGATTGCTATCGTTCATGATGGATTTGATGCCGCCCCGGGGCGAATGGATTCCATGGCCCGGCCGCCGGCGTCCGCCCTCAGAAATCGGCCAGCCCGCCGCGGCGCCGCAGGTGGCTGGTGTCGTTGAACAACCGCAGCGTGAAATCAGACCCGTCCCACTCGAACACCGTCAGGCTGCAGGGGTCGAGCGCCACCCGCCAGAAGCCCGTGCTGCCGGCCCCCAGCAGCTTCAACACCAGCAGTTTCAGCACCACCCGGTGGGTGACGACGGCCACCGTCTGGCCGCCCCGGTGCCGCCGCACGATGCCTCGCAGCGCCCGCCAGCTGCGGGCCTCGATCTGCCGCAGCGTGGTGCCGCCGGGGATCCGCAGCCGCCAGGGCTGGCGTTGCCACCGCCCGAACAGCGCGGGCTGCGCCCGCCGCACCGCAGCGATCGGCCGGCCCTCCCACGCGCCGAAGCGCATGTCGTCCAGCCCCGGCAGCAGCGTCACCGGCAGCGCGTGCGGTTGGGCGATCAGCTCGGCCGTGCGGCGCGCCCGTTGCAGCGGCCCGCTGTAGACGGCGGCGATCCTGGCGGGCCGCAGCCGGTCCGCCAGGGCCCGGGCCTGGGCCCGGCCCGCGGCGTCGAGCGGCACGTCGGCGCCGCCGCGGAAGATCAGCTCCTTGTTCCATCGGGTCCGGCCGTGGCGGATCAGGCACAGCCGCAGTGGTGTGATGCGTCCCATGATTTCAGTATAGCATCGGGACCGCGCCATTGCAAGCGGTATCTGGCACGGGGCGGCGCCCGGCCGCGCGAAAAAGGTCATTTTCCTGTTGACAAACCATTGGTGCGGACTTATAATAAATCGACCATAACCGCAACAGGAGCCTTAGCCATGGCCCAGAGCAAACTGATCCCGCCCGAGGTCGACAAGTGGACCCAGCAGCTGGTGCTGGACCCCAAGTCGAAAGTGTTCGCCCAGCTGGCCGACACCTACCGCAAGATCGGGATGATCGACGAGGCCATCGAGACCTGCAAGCGGGGCGTCGAGCAGAACCCGGAGTTCGCGACCGGCCACCTGGTGCTGGGGCGCTGCTACCTGGTCAAGAAGATGTACGCCCTGGCGATGGAGGAATTCCAGCTGGTGGTCAAGCACGATCCCCACAACCTGGCCGGGTTCCGGATGCTGGCCACCACCAGCGAGGAGCAGGGCCTCAACGAGGAGGCGGTCAAGTACTACCGGATGCTGATGGACCTCGAGCCCGAGCCGGACATCCAGGACAAGATCGACAAGCTGAGCGGCAAATCCTGACCGCGGATTTCCCTTGACTTTTCCCCGGATTTTGGCTATCATTCGTTCCCGATAAAGCCTGCGCATCACGCCGCAGGCTTCTGATGTCTTCCCGGACGAAGGCGAAACCTGACGGTTTCGCCTTTCGTCGCCAGGATAGCACTGCAACATTGCACAAGGATGCCCGCCGCCCGGTCCGGGCGCGGGCGAACCGACTCCATGAACCACAAGCAGATCGAGATCCAGATGGACGGCCAGCGCCTGCCCGGCAAGCCCGGCGAGCGGGTGCAGGAGTTCTTCAAGCGCTACCCGCCCAAGGCCGCCGGCAAGGTGATCGCGGCCAAGATCAACCAGCACCTGGTGTCGCTGGACACGCCGATCCATTCCACCTGCCGCGTCACCGCGGTCACCTATGCCGACCGCGAGGGCACGGCCGTCTACCGCCGCTCCGCCTGCCTGATCCTGTACGAGGCCGTCCAGGAGCTCTATCCCGAGGCCCGGGTGGTGGTGGGCCAGTCGCTGGCCAACGGCTATTATTTCGACTTCCTCAACGGCCGGCCGATCGACCAGGCGGCGCTGGACGAGATCGAGCGGCGGATGCACCTGATCGTGTCCGAGAACCGCCCCTTCGTCAAGGAGTCGGTGTCGATCGAGGAGGCCAAGGAGTACTTCACCGCCGAGGGCTTCCAGGACAAGGTCAAGCTGCTGACCACGGTGCGGCTGACCGAGGTGCGGCTGATCAGCTGCGGCGTGATGAAGGACATCTCGCACGGCCCGGTGACCCCGGCCACGGGGCTGATCGACAAGTTCGAGCTGACCCTCTACCCGCCGGGCTTCGTGCTGCGCTTCCCCCAGCCCCGCAACCCCGACCGCATCCCGGCGATCTCGCCCCAGCCCAAGCTGTTCTCGATCTACAAGGAGACCAAGGAGTGGAACCGCATCCTGGGCGCGGTCAACGTCGGGCAATTGAACGAGATCTGCCTGTCCAAGGAGATCGACGAGCTGATCAAGGTGGCCGAGGGCTTCCACGAAAAGAAGATCGCCGGCGTGGCCGACCTGATCACCGCCCAGCGCGAGCGGGTGCGGCTGGTGCTGATCGCCGGGCCGTCGTCCTCGGGCAAGACCACCTTCACCAAGCGGCTGATGATCCAGCTGCGGGTCAACGGGCTGCACCCCATCATGCTGTCCACCGACAACTACTTTTTGGGCCGCGACCAGACGCCCAAGGGCGACGACGGCAAGCCCGACTTCGAGTCGCTGTC
>DATJQG010000046.1:0-3089 GCA_035506015.1 Candidatus Edwardsiibacteriota bacterium | reverse complement strand
GATGCAGGGCGGCGAGATCATGAACAACACCGGCCATCCGGTGCCGATGGGAAGATTGCCTGTGGCGGTCGGTTCGCTACTGATCATCGTGATAGGGAACCTGATGGGCAAGGTCCGCCAGAACTGGTTCGTCGGCTTTCGGTTCCCCTGGACCCTCGAGCGCGAGGACGTCTGGAACCGCACCAACCGCCTGGGCGGGAAACTGTTCATCGCGGCCGGGCTGCTGGGGTTGATCAGCGTGCTGCTGCCCCCGGTGTGGACGGAAGCGCTGGTGTCCGGTTCGCTGTTGCTGGCCGTGGCGATCACGATCATCTACTCGGTGATCCAATTCAGGAAACCGCGGCCGAACTGACCGGCAACGCCCATTCGCTAACGAATCCCCCTGATGTGCCGGGGGGATTTTTCATAGGCCAGCGGTCGAACCGCGCGTGTGGCGGGATATCAAACGCCCGCCGCGTATGCCGCGCTGAACTCATCGCGCCACTGGTCGAACCGGTCCTGCTCGATCGCCGCGCGGGCCTGTTCCATCATCGACAAATAGAACCGCAGGTTGTGGATGGTGCCCAGATGGGCGGCCGTCATCTCCCCGGCCATGAACAGGTGGCGCAGGTAGGCCCGCGAGAAGTTCTTGCACAGGTAGCAGTCGCAGCGCTCGTCCAGCGGGCCGAAGTCCTCGGCGTACCTGGCGTTCTTGATCACCACCTTGCCGCCCGAGGTGAACAGCGTGCCGTTGCGGGCGTTGCGGGTGGGCATCACGCAGTCGAACATGTCCACGCCCAGCGCCACGCCCTGGATGATGTCCTCGGGGAACCCCACGCCCATCATGTAGCGCGGCCGGTCCGGCGGAAGGATCTCGTTGGCCGCGGCCACCGTCTCCCAGGTCGCCGGCTTGGGCTCGCCGATGGCCAGCCCGCCGATGGCGTAGCCCGCGAACCCGATGCCGGCCATCTCGGCGGCGCTGCGCTGCCGCAGGTCGGGATAGGTCCCGCCCTGGACGATGCCGAACAGCGCCTGGGGGGAACTGCGTTCCCCGTCGAGGTCATCGAAGGCGCGCCGGCAGCGCCGCGCCCAGCGGGTGGTGCGGGCGGTGGAGCGCTCGGCGTACTCGCGGGTCGACGGGTACGGAATGCATTCGTCGAAGCTCATCACGATGTCCGCGCCCAGGTCGGTCTCCAGCCGCATCACGCTCTCGGGGGTGAACTCGTGGTACGAGCCGTCGAGGTGCGACTGGAAGCGGACGCCCTGCTCGGTGATCTGGCGCAGCTCGGCCAGCGAGAAGACCTGGAACCCGCCGGAGTCGGTGAGGATCGGCCGGTCCCAGCCGGTGAAGCGGTGCAGCCCGCCGGCCTGCCTGACGATCCGCTGCCCCGGCCGCAGGTAGAGGTGGTAGGCGTTGCCCAGGATGATCTGCGCGCCCACGTCCCTGAGGTTGGCCGGCGTCAGGGACTTGACCGCGCCCTGCGTGCCGACCGGCATGAAGATCGGGGTCTGGACCTCGCCGTGCGCGGTGGTGATGGTGCCGCGCCGGGCCTGGCCTGAGGTATGTGACAGCTTGAATTCGATCATAGTCCTTTCACCACAGAGGCACAGAGACAAAGAGACCTATGCGGTGATGGTGATATTTTGGTGGTCCATAATTGCCATATGTTTTCTCGGTGCCTCAGTGTCTCCGTGGCAGCAGCTCAGATGATCAGCATGGCGTCGCCGTAGCTGTAGAAGCGGTACCGTTCCCTGATCGCCTCGGCATAGGCCTTCCGGATATTCTCCGCGCCGGCGATGGCGCTGACCAGCATTAATAATGTGGATTTCGGCAGGTGGAAGTTCGTCACCAGGGCGCCGACCAGCTGGAACCGGTAGGGCGGATAGATGAAGATCTCGGTCCAGTCCTCGGTCTTTCCCGATGCCGCGAAGGACTCCAGCGCCCGCGTGGTGGTCGTCCCCACGGCGACGATCCTGCGGCCCCCGGCCTGCGCCACCTTCAGTGCTGCGGCCGTTTGATCCGGGATCCTGTAGTACTCGGCGTCCATCCTGTGCTGCCGGACGTCATCGGCCTCGACCGACTTGAACGTGCCCCAACCGACGTGCAGCAGCACGTCCAGCACCTCCACGCCCTTCGACTTGACCTGCGCGAGCAGCTCCGGCGTGAAATGCAGGCCGGCCGTGGGCGCTGCCACCGCGCCCGCCTCGCGGGCATACACGGTCTGGTAACGCTGGCGGTCGGCAGGCGCATCGCCCCGCGCGATGTAGGGCGGCAGCGGGACGTGTCCGACCTCTTCCAGCACCGCGAAGAAATCGCCGTCGTGCCTGAATTCCACCAGCCGGCGGCCCCGGTCCTGGTATTGGAGGATGCGCGCGCGGAGCTTGCCATCGCCGATCTCCACCTCGGCGCCAGGCCGCAGCCGCCGCCCCGGCCGCACCAGGCAGGACCACGTGCCGCCCTCGACCCGCCGCAGCAGTAAGATCTCCACTTCCCCGCCGCTGCCCGACTTGCGGCCCAGCAGCCGCGCCGGCATCACCTTGGTGTTGTTGACCACCAGCAGGTCGTCGGGCCGCAGATAGCGCGCGATGTCGCGGAACACGGCGTGCTCAACCGCGCCGCTGTCGCGGTGCAGCACCATCAGCCGCGACCCGTCCCGCGGCTCGGCTGGTTTCTGGGCGATCAGCCCGGGTGGCAATTGATAATCGAAGTCGGACAGCTTCATGGTCTCTACTGATGGATTATATCACAACGACTGCGGGATTTATATACGAAATCCCTCTCCGCGAAAGAAGAGGGATTAGATTTGGCTAGCCAATGTTAATGGGGATGGAGATGATGCGTGTGCAGATGCCGGTGGACATGGATGTGTTCCAGGTTATGCCGTTGCAGGAACGACTGATCAGCGAGGATCTCCTCGGGCCCGCCGCTGCGGATGACGGTCCGGTTTTCCCCCATGACATGGACCACGTCGGCGATCTCCTCGACCACGTGCAGGTCGTGGGTGGCCATCACCACGGTGCGGCCCGACCGGTGAGCATCCGCGAGAATGGAGATCACATCGCGCGTGGTCCGCGGGTCCAGCCCGGCGGTCGGCTCGTCCAGCAACAGC
>DATJQG010000045.1:0-2137 GCA_035506015.1 Candidatus Edwardsiibacteriota bacterium | reverse complement strand
TATAAAATCAATCCATTCGCGTAAGGACAGCCAACAAAACAAAAGGAGAGAGACGTTACGATGGCCGCAAAGAAATCAGCCGATATCACATCGGTGTTCGAGTCTGGGGAGGAGGAAGCGGTGCAGCCCGCGCCGCAGGAGGACGTGATCGTCCTCAAGAAATCGCTGGTGGTAAACATCGGCGTGGCCGTGTTGTTCTTCGTCCTGGGGGCGGTCACCTCCTATTTCCTGTTCCTGCCCAAGGCCGGCCAGGTGGCCCAGCCGGCGGCCCAGCAGGATGGCGCGGCGCAGGCGCAGCCCACCGACCCGCCCGCCAAGATCGCGAACGTGGGAGTGGGCAAGCTGCCGCCGCTGGGCTCGCCCGACGCGCCGATCAAGATCGTCGAGTTCAGCGATTTCCAGTGCCCGTACTGCAAGGCCTGGAATGACGATACCATCACCCCGCTCAAGCAGAAGTATGGCGATAAGATCGTGCTGTACTACCGCCACTACCCGCTGACCCAGATCCACCCCGAGGCCATGAACGGTGCAGTCGCCGCCGAGTGCGCCAATGAGCAGGGCAAGTTCTGGGACATGCACGACGCGCTGTTCCGCACCCAGTCGGTGATCAGCGTCGATAACTCCAAGTCGCTGGCGGGGACGCTGGGGCTGGATGCGCAGAAGTTCAACGACTGCATGACCAAGAACCCGTACCAGGCCGACATCGCCGCCGACATCTCTGATGGCGATTCGTACGGTGTCAGCGGCACGCCCACCTTCTTCGTCAACGGCGTGCGGCTGGTCGGCGCGATGCCGCTGGCGAGCTTCACCGCGGTCATCGACCAGGAGCTGGCCGGCAAGTAACGCCCGCGCCAATCCCCTGACAGGCTGAGACGGCCCCATGCCCTTTCCGAGCATGGGGCCGTGTTCGTGCCGGGGCAGGACGGCCCGCGCGGGGGCGATCCTGCCCTGGGCGAGACCCTATTTGCCCAAATGCCCCGACATGATTACTATACCTGTGCACTTGAGCACATCGTCATGTCCGCACACCTTCAAACCAAGAGGGAGAGAGGCAGAAGCAATGAGGAAACCGCTGGTAGTGACTGTTGTGGTCGGGGTGGTTTGCCTTGTTCTGGGCGCCGCCATTGCGTATGGCGTCATCGCCATGAATCGACAGGCCGCTCAGGACGCAGCCTCAGAGGTCAGCGCCCTGCGCCGGATCCCGAATGTCAACGTCGGCCGGCTGCCACCGCAGGGCTCGCCCGATGCCAAGGTCAAGATCGTCGAGTTCGGCGATTTCCAGTGTCCGTATTGCAAGCAGTGGAATGATACGACCTATCCGGCCCTGCAGCAGAAATACGGTGACAAGATCGTGCTTTACTTCCGCGAATACCCGCTGAGCTCGATCCATCCCCAGGCGATGGACGGCGCGGTCACCGCCGAGTGCGCCAATGACCAGGGCAAGTTCTGGGAGATGCACGACGCAATGTACAAGACCCAGGACACCATCGGCGTGCAGAATTCCAGGACGTTGGGTGGAACGCTCGGGCTGGACACCAAGAAGTTCAACGACTGCCTGGCCAACAACCCGTTCCAGGCGCAGATCAACGGCGACATCCTCGACGGTGTGGCCTACGGCGTGGCTGGCACGCCTACTTTCTTCATCAACGGCGTGCGGCTGCTGGGCGCGCTGCCGCTGGAGCGCTTCACGGCGGTGATTGACTCGGAGCTGGCCAAGTAACCTCCGCGCTGATTATGTTCCTCAGGCGGCGAGTCGAGCTGATCGGGGCCGGCATCCTGCTGGCCCTCGCGGCAACACTCGCCGCTTTTTTCTTCGGCCAGGTCCCCGACCGGGCCTACCTCGCCTACCGTTACGCCCGCGACCTGGCCACCGGCCGTGGATTGGTCTACAACTTCGGCCAGCCGGCCTTCCTGAGCGGATCGGTCTCCGCACCCTACGCGCTGCTGCTCGGCGTGGCCATGCTGATCGTCCCGGATGTGCCGTCGCTGGCCGCCCTGCTGGGTCTGGCCGCCATCGACGCGTCGGCCGTGATCGTCGCGCGGCTGGCCGCCACGACCGGCCGGCTCCCCTCGCTGCTGGCCGCCGGGATGGTCGCCGTCTTCCCGCTGATGTGGTCCGGGCTGGGCACCGAGACCC
>DATJQG010000044.1:0-2168 GCA_035506015.1 Candidatus Edwardsiibacteriota bacterium | reverse complement strand
GATGCAGTCGCCCTACGACAACACGCCGGCCGACAGCATGCGCAAGGCGGCGCTGGAGAACATCATCGAGGGCAAGATCATGGTGCTGGAGGCCAAGCGCGAGTCGATCGCCGTGGCCGAGAGCGAGGTGGAGGAGCAGATCGACAAGGCGGTGGAGAACCTCCGGGCCAATTTCCCCAGCGAGGACAGCTTCAAGCTGGCGCTGAAGCGCGAGGGCACGACCCTCGACAAGCTGAAGGACAAGTACCGCGCCGACACCCGCGAGCGGCTGATGATCCAGAAGCTGATCGACAAGACGATCCGGCCGCGGGTCAGCACCCCGACCTCGAAGGAGCTGGAGGCGTTCTACGCCAGCCACAAGGACTCGATCCCCAACGAGCCGGAGAAGGTCCAGCTGGCGCACCTCCTGATCATCCCCAAGCCGGGGCAGGCGGCGGAGGCCGCGGCCCAGGCCAAGGTGCGCGAGGCGATGGCGCAGCTGCGGGCCAAGAAGAGCTTCGCGGCGGTGGCCACCAAGTTCTCGCAGGACCCCGGCTCGGCGGCCCACGGCGGCGACCTGGGCTGGTTCGGCAAGGGGCAGATGGTGCCGGAGTTCGAGGCCGCGGCGTTCGCGCTCAAGCCCGGCGAGACCACCAAGCAGCCGGTGCGCACGCGCTTCGGGTACCACATCATCAAGGTGCTGGAGCGCAAGGAGGACCAGGTGCACGCGGCCCACATCCTGATCACGGTGCAGCCCAGCGACGCCGACCTGGCGCGGGCCCGCAAGACCGCCGAGGGCCTGCGCGGGCGGGTCGTGGACGGCAAGGAGGATTTCGCCAAGATCGCCCAGTCGTACTCCGACGACAAGGAATCGGCCCCCAAAGGCGGCGACCTGGGCCTGGTGCCGGTGGACGCCTTCCCGCCCAAGGTCAAGGACGAGGTGGCGATCCTGAAGGAGGGCGACGTTTCCGACGTGATCGAGACCGAGACCGGTCTGCACATCGTCAAGCTGCTGCACCGCGAGCCGGCCAAGGAGGCCAGCTACGACAGCGTCAAGGAGCAGTTGACCGAGTACCTCAAGAACAAGAAGATGCAGGATGAGTACAATATCTGGATGAAGGACCTCAAGACCAAGTACTTCATCGAGCGTAATCTCTAGTCCTTGCCACGGAGACACAGAGGCGCAGAGGATCTCAACGGGAGAAATAACAAACGGGCTGTCAGCAATGACAGCCCGTTTGCTGTAGTCGTGAAAGCGGTCGCTTTAGCGCATGGTCAGGCTCATCAGATTGCGATCGACCCGCCGACGCTGATCTGCCAGCGCCAGTCGAAACGCCGCTTGCCGGGCAGGGGCCGGTTGATCCACAACGGCATCAGCAACCGCAGGAACGGCAGGTGCAGCGTGATGCCGGCGTCGGTCAGGATGTCATTGGCGGTGAGCGCGGACCAGCCGCCGGCCACCTGGCCAGCGCCCGCGAACAGCGACAGCGGCGAGCGGTAGAGCGGCAGGTCGACGTTGAGCGCGGCCACGGTGTTGCCGCGGGCGTGGCGCCCCAGGTAGCCCGGCAGGTTGGCCCCGCCATCGACGTGGTAGCGCTCCTGGGCCGACCACCAGCCCTTGTAAGAGATGATCAGGTCCTCGAACCCCGTGGTCTTGAACCCGCCCGACAGGAAGTACTGCTCCTGGGCCGGCGCCGTGCCGGCGATGTAGCCGGCGAAGGCTCGGACCCGCGGCCGCAGCCAGCGCGCCAGCCGCAGCGTGGCGTTCTCCTCGGCCTCGGCCCGGATGAAATTGTTGATGTCGATCGCCGGCTCGGTGATCAGCCCGGCCGACGCGGCGGCGCGGAACTGCGACGCCACCCGGTAGCTCGTCGCCGCGAAGCCGCGCTCGGCGGTGAGGATGAACGTGCGGCCCCGCTCGATGTCGCGGGGATCCCAGAACCGCTCGACCTGGCGGACGCGGCGGTACTCCAGGTTCAGGTCGAAGCGATCCGACGGGTCCATCAGCGACTGTCCCCAGCTGCGGCGCGCGCCGATCCGCGCCCACTCGATGTCGAAGGCCTTGCCCAGCGACAGGTAGGCGCGGGGCGGCATCGGCAGCCCGGTAAGCGGGGTCTGGTAGTCGAAACTGAAGCTGAACTCGCGCGCCTTGAAGCCCCAGTAGGGCATGAACGTCCAATGGTGGCGGC
>DATJQG010000043.1:0-2540 GCA_035506015.1 Candidatus Edwardsiibacteriota bacterium | reverse complement strand
CGCATCGTGCCGTTGCCGTCGGTCTCCTGGTAATCGTTGAGGGCCACGTACAGCCAGCTCTTGGGCGCGAAGTTCCACGAGAACAGCATACCCAGGCGGTTGGTCTGCAGCGTGGCCAGCGTGGCATGGATGCCCGGCGCGTAGTAGAACAGCTCGTCGAAGGCCGTCAGGGTCATGTCGGGCGTGATGCGGTAGTTGACGCTGGGACGCAGCAGCGGCCACATCGCCAGGGGCTTTTGATCCTGGTCCCATTCCTGCCACAGGTTGGCGTTGAGGGTCACCGACAGCGGCGGCACGATCGAGTAGCTGACATTCAGCCAGTCGTTGCCTTGGTAGGCCAGGAACCCGCGGGCGTAGTTGTACCCGTAGTTGTACGTGCAGCCGCCGTTGATATTATTGCCCATCAACATGCTCCAGAAATTGAAATTCAGGCTGCGATACAGGTAATTCGTGTCCGCCTCGTAGTTCTTTCCCAGATCGAATTCCAGATTACAGCCGCCGGTGCGGCGAAAGGTGGGATTGAGCATGACCACGCCGATGGTCGACCAGTGCGGCGACCCAGGCTCGCGGGTCAGCGAGATGCCCGGCGCGGCGTAGAGGTTGCGTAGCGGCCCGCCGGTGAAGGTCCAGAACGGCCCGCTCAGCAGCATCGCCCGCTGCCGGCCGGCCCAGGGCAGGTAGCCGATGTCCCGCACGTCGAACGAGTCGGCGCTGGCCTCGAAGGCGGCCATGGTCAGCAGCGGCCCGGCGAACCCCTTGAACCCGGACGAGGTGGCCCAGCCCCGCTTGCCGTCGCGGTCGCTGATGGCGCCCTGCACGATCAGCTGGTTCGCGCCCCGCCGCCACACGCCGTCGGCGCCGGCGGCGTAATCGTAGCCGCCCCCGCTGGCGGCCGTGCCGCTGGCCAGCAGGCCGATGTCCGAGTTCTGCAGCAGCCGGTGCCTGATCCGCAGCGCCCCGAATTTGCGCTGCGGCTCGCGGATGCCCTGGTCCGGGTCGTCGTAGGAGTCGGTGAAGGCGGCCATGGCCCCCATGTTCCAGGCCTCGGACTTCTGGGTCAGCTGGACCCCGCCGATGATCGGCACCGACCCGCCGTCGATCGACTTGCCGATGCGGCGCGAGTAGCAGATGTTGAGCGGGTTGAACCAGCCGTCGCCGAAATTGGACAGCCGGAAGACCTCCTGGCCCTCGACGAAGAACGGCCGCTGCTCCTGCAGGTAGGTCGGGTAGCGCGACAGGTTGACCGACGTCGGGTCGGACTCGATCTGCGCGAAATCGGGGTAGGCCGTGGCGTTGAGCGCGGCCTGCGGCGTCACGTCCCATTTGAGGTTGATGCTGGCCTTAGGCCGCAGCTTGTCCTGCTCGCCGGTGAACTTGTCGTAGCGCACGAAGCCCTCGGGGAACAGCTCGAAATGGTACCCCGACGACCCCGGGGCGACCCCGCACAGCACCCCCCAACGCGACACCAGGTCGCCGTCCTTCTGCGAGACCGGTGTCCAGCTGTCGTCCTCCAGGTTGGCGGCCTGGTGGCGGCGCACCTGGAAGCCCCACTCGCCCAGGCCCTGCTTGTAGCGGATCGACTTGAAGGGGATCCGGATCTCGAAATCGATGTGGTCGGGGTACAGCTTGACGCCGCGCGACCACACGCCCTCCCAGGTCCCGTCCGTGGTGCGGCCGTCGTCGAACATCATCCCGTCGTAGATCAGCCTGCTGCCGAACACCTCGAAGAAATAGGCGTTGGTCTTGCTGCCGAACGGGTCGATGCCGACGATCACGCCGTCCTCGTCCTTGGTGTAGTTGGCGACCGGCGGGTGGGCCCGCGAGTGGAACCGGAACGCCAGGTACAGGTTCTCCCGGTCCTGCAGCGCGTAGACCACGCTGCGCTCGGTGGGCGCGGCGCCCTCGTAGGGCGAGGCCTGGACGAAGCCGTCGGACGAGTCGGCTTGCTGCCACAGCTCCTCGATGTAGCCGTCGATCTTGGGCGCGACGGCGGTGGAGTGGACCTCGAGGGCCTTGGCCGGCGGCCGGGCTTGGGCCGTTGCTGGATGCGCCGCCAGCTGCGTTGCCGCAATGATGATGATGGCGAGACGTACGGAACATTTCATGATCTTCTCCCCGCATGTGGGCCGGTGGGTTGCTGCTGCATTATTATAACTCATATTACGCGGGATATTATCATATTGTTTTACTGATTTTCCCTTGAGTGTACGATTTTTCGCTTGACAAATGATGATATAAAGTGATATCGTTTTATTATACTTTATTATAATTTTACATTATGAAAACTGATATCGATCCCAAGAAGGAACTGGAATTTTTTTATACTTTCAGCCAGACCCTGTTCTCGACCATGGACCAGGACCGGCTGCTCGACATCATCATCGAGACGGCCAAGAACCTGACCCACGCCGAGGGCAGTTCGCTGCTGTTGCTCGACCAGCACAGCCAGAACCTGCTGTTCGCGCACGCCACCGGCGAGGTCTCGGAGGAACTGAAGAAGCTGGCCGTGCCGATGGGCCAGGGCATCGCCGGTTGGGTGG
>DATJQG010000042.1:0-3509 GCA_035506015.1 Candidatus Edwardsiibacteriota bacterium | reverse complement strand
GCAGGCCGTGCTGGGCTACGCCGGCGACCGCTACAACATCGAGACCCAGGCCATGACCAAGGATCAGCTGCGGGACGAGCTGGCCCGGATCGGGATCGACGGCGCGGCCGCGGTGCGCGTGATCGGCATCGTCGAACAGTGCGAGATCGCGCGCTTCTCGCCCGGGTTGCTGGCGGACCAGGATCCCCGCCGGCTGTTCGAGCAGGCCAAAACGATATTGAGCGAGCTGTGAGATGCTGACCACGCTGATCGCGCTGCTGGCGCTGGCCGCGCCGCCGGCCGAAAGCTACAACCAGGGCAACGCCTGCTACGGGCGGAACGACTACGCCGGTGCGGCCGCGGCCTACGAGCAGGCCCTGCAGGCCGGGCCGAACGCCGATGCCTTCTATAACCTGGGCAACGCCCGGTTCAAGGCCGGGAGCATCGGCCTGGCGATCGCCAGCTACCGGCGGGCGCAGTGGCTGCGGCCGCGCGACCGCGACATCGCCGCCAACCTGGCGTTCGCCCGCAGCTACCGGGTCGACAAGACCCTGGCCCTGCCCGGCCCGTTCGCCGTGTTCCTGGACCAGGCGTTCCACCTGCTGTCCCCGCGCGAGGCTTCGCTTTCGGCGGCGCTGTGCTTCCTGCTGGTGGCGCTGCTGATGGCACTGTATATCGTGACGCGCCGGGCGCCGTGGCTGTATGCCGCCATCCCCTTCGCCCTGATCTTCATCATCGCTGCCATCACCGCTATGGTCTGGCATGGTGAACGCGCGGCGCGGCCCGCGGTGGTCACCGTGCCCGAGGTCAGCGCGCTGTCCGGGCCGGGGCCGGACTACAAGGAGATCCTGCTGGCCCATGACGGCGGCGAGTGCGCCGTGCGCGATGCCCGCGGCGAATGGCTGCTGGTGCAGTTCCCCGGCGGCGCCGGCGGCTGGGTGCGGAAGGATGCCGTGACCATGGTGTTCTGATATCGCCCAAACGATAAAAGCCCTTCACAAACGTGAAGGGCTTTCATTATTTACTTTATTAAAGATATGGTTTATGGTTGACCCACTTGACAATTTCTCCAGGCGGATTGACCCTCCGCCATAAGATAACCTTTGATATCGCCCGTCATATTAGATGGAGAATGTTGTTCAGGCATGGGTCCAGCATTGGGTGTGATCATCGCGGTTACAAGGCAATAGGTCATTCCATTCATCATATAGTTATCGGGGGCAACTAATAATTGTGTGTCAAGCGATGTGAAATACATATTTTTATATTGTGCGGAGAACGAGCTGTCAAAGAGCGTGATGTACAGGGAAATACTGTAATAATCTGCGTTTTCGCATGTGCGCCAGCAATAATGTATTGTATCGCCTATGTGGTAAATCGCGTTTTCCGCAGGTGCTATGCAGACAAGGGAATCGGGCACTTTTATGTGTCCCGTCGATGTGCCAAAATTGGAAATGACCGTGATCGTGACCTCGTCTCTGCCAAAATTCAACGATGAATCTGGCACGATATTTCTATAGGCTTGATTAAAAATGAAAAACATACCTGATGAAGAAATATTCTTTCTGAAATTATAATTGTGATTACTCCAATGAATGGCAACATCAGTCTGCGCACTGTCCGGTCTTGGGACAGCCAGCAACTCTGCCATCCCACTGCTTAAGCGATAATATGACCAATCATACCCATTATAAAGCGTACAGCTGAAGACGCAAGGTATCGTTGCAATAGTTGTATCCGGCTCTGTAGGATTCTTTTTACTGCAACCCGACAACAAGGCCGCACAACATATGCAAAAGAATATGCCTTTACGCGCTGGCATGGCCTATCTCGGAAATAGATAATGGACAATGGTGCAAATATCACTCACAGCGTCGTCAGCTGCTCGCCGCTGCGGGCCGCGGCCCGCGTGCTGACCAGCTTGTTGGGCGTGTCCTTGACCAGCCGCCCGCCCTCCACCGTCAGGATCCGGAACGGCAGCTTCTTCACCAGCTCCTGCTCGTGCGTGGCCATCAGCACCGCCGTGCCCTTGCCGTTGATGTCGCGCAGCAGCTGCATGATCTCCAGAGTGCCCGCGGGATCGACGTTGCCGGTGGGTTCGTCGGCCAGCAGCAGGAACGGGTCGTTGACCAGGGCCCGGGCGATCGCCGCCTTCTGCTGCTCGCCGCCCGAGAGCTGGAACGGCAGGCAGTGGCGCTTGTGCGACAGCCCGACCTCGTTGAGCGCGGCCATCGACTTCTTGTGGACCAGCTCGGTGCCGGCGCCGGTGACCTCCAGGGCGAAGGCCACGTTCTCGTAGACCGTGCGGTCGGTCAGCAGCTTGAAGTCCTGGAAGATCACGCCCAGCTTGCGCCGCAGCCGCGGGATCTCGGCGCGGCGCACCCGGTCGGAAAGGTGCTCGGCCACCCGCACCGTGCCGGCGTCGGGGAACTCGTCCATCAGGATCATCCGCAGGATGGTGCTCTTGCCCGAGCCCGAGGGCCCGATGATGAACACGAACTCGCCGCGCTCCATCGTGAAGCTGATCTCCTTGAGCGCCGGCCAGCTGTTCTGGTAGGTCTTGGAGACGTTGCGGAACTCGATCATCGGCGGGGTCCCTTTCGTGTCTGGGCCGACAGCGCGGCGGCCAGCAGCGTGGCCCGCACCATCGGCCGGATGTCCGCCTTGTTCTGCCAGGCGATGTCCAGCGCGGTGCCGTGGTCGGGCGAGGTCCGCACGAACGGCAGCCCGATGGTCAGGTTGGTCGAGCCGCCGATCATCTTGAGCGGCAGCAGGCCCTGGTCGTGGTACATCGCCAGCAGGGCGTCGGCCCGGCCGTCCTGCGCCAGCCGCAGCCCGGCCTCGGCCGACAGCGGACCGCAGGCGCCGATCCCCGCGTCGACGGCGGCGGCCACGGCCGGGGCGATGGTCACGGCCTCCTCGCGGCCGAACATGCCGTCCTCGCCGGCGTGCGGATTGAGGCCCAGCACCGCGATCCGCGGCTTGGCGATCCCCCAGAACGAGCGCAGCGCCCGGTCGGTCAGCCGCAGCTTGTCCAGCAGCAGCCCGACGGTGATCAGCCGCGGCACCTTGGCGATGTCGACATGGATGGTGGCCAGCGTCGTCCTGATGGTGTCCGAGACGAACATCATCGCCACGCTGTCGACGCGGCACAGCTCGGCCAGCAGCTCGGTGTGGCCGCACTGCTTGTAGCCGGCCTGCTGCAGCGCCCATTTGGAGATCGGCGCGGTGGCGACGGCGTCGACCTGCCGGTCCAGCGCCAGCACGGCGGCCGCGGCGATGGCCTGCGCGGCCATCCGGCCGGTCTGCGCCGAGACCTGCCCCGGCTTGACGGCGAAGCTGTCGCAGTAGACGTCGTGCAGCTCCAGCCGGCCCAGGCTGCGCCGGCAGTTGCGGGCGGCCTGCTCCCAGATCTCGCGGGGGCCGACCAGCAGCGGCCGGCAGGCGTCCCGCACCCGCCGCTGCAGCGCGGCCCGGATGGCGACCTCGGGGCCGATGCCCGCGGCGTCGCCGATGGTGATGGCGATGGT
>DATJQG010000041.1:0-5656 GCA_035506015.1 Candidatus Edwardsiibacteriota bacterium | reverse complement strand
CCGGCGCGCCGAACGCGCCAGGGCCGCCAGCGCAGGGTAGAGCTGTTCCGGAACGTTGCCGCAGACCAATTCGAGCGAGCGTGTCCTGGCCTGCAGCAGATCGCGCATGGCCCCGGTCCGGAGCAAGCGGCCGCGGCTGATGATCGCCACGCGGTCGCAGATGGCCTCGGCGTCGGGCAGCACGTGCGAGGAGAAGAACACCGCCGCGCCCCGGCGCTTGAGGTCGATGATGATCTCCTTGAAATCGGCCCTCCCCAGCGGGTCGAGCCCGGTCAACGGCTCGTCCAGCACCACCAGCGCCGGTTCGTTGACCAGCGCTTGCGCCAGGCCGACCCGCTGCAGCATCCCTTTCGAGTACCGCCGCAGCTGAACGTCCGCATGATCGCTGATGCCGACCCGCTCCAGCAGCTCGCCGATCCTGGACCGCGCAGCGGCGGCCGGCACGCCGGCCAGCCCGGCGCACAGGCCGAGGAACTCGCGGCCGGTCAGATAATCATAAAAGTAGGGCGATTCCGGGAGGAATCCGATCCGTCGTTTCGCGTCCGGGGTCCAGGGATCGCGCCCGAACACCCGCACCGTCCCGGCGCTGGGCCTGATCAGCCCGACGATCGCCTTGATCGTCGTGCTTTTCCCGGCCCCGTTCGGGCCGAGGAAGCCGACCACTTCGCCCTGCTGGACGAGCAGGTCCAAGCCCCGCAGCACCGGCAGCGACGGGGAATAAAAATGCCGGCGGTAGGCTTTGGTCAAGCGGGTGATCTCGATCGCAGGTTCCATGGCATCCGTTCCGACGTGTTGATGAGTTCAGACGGCCTGCGGTTTTCCGGCCGGGCGCTTGCGGGCGATGATCAGCAGCACCTCGCCCCGTCTCGTGAAGTACAGCGCCAGGTTGATCACCAGGCTGATCGGGACCAGCACCGCCATCAACGCCATATGGGCGATCAGCGCCGCCGAGAACCCGCCGTCCTGCAGCCAGGCGAACAATTGCTGGTCGCTGCCCGTTAATAAGCTTACCATACTCTGGGCTGAAATGAAAGTGGAATACTCGAGCGAGAACGTGTGGACCTGCCGGATCTCGAACCCGTATCGCCGCACCAGCAGCGAGAGCGACTCGGGGGTGAAATGGTGCAGATGGTACTTGGGATCGAGCCCCAGCCAGTACCGACCGGTCAGCCGCCGGCTCCAGGAATTATAGTTGGGGGTTTCGATCACCAGCGTGCCGCCGTCAGCGAGCAGGTCCCGGAAAGCGGCCAGATACGCCTGGGGGTCCTTGACGTGCTCCAGCACATGCCAGATGCTGACGATGTCAAAGCTTTGCGGCTCCAGGTCCAGCTCCAGCAGGTCGTCGTGATAGACCTCCAGGCGCAGGACGTCGCGCGAGAAGCGGTACATGTTCTCGGCGATCTGGGTGCCGACGGCGCGGGTGTAGCCGTAGTACCGCTTGAGGAAATACAGCATGAACCCGCGGCCGCTGCCGATATCGATGATGCTGCGGGCCGACGGGGCGATGGTATGCATTTTATACGCCCGGAAAAAACGGAACAGCCGGATCACGGTTTCGATCCCGAACCGGAACCGCCCGGAGAGCTCGTTCTGGTAGAAATCCTTGTAGAGATCGCGGGGATCAAGTGGCCAGCGCACCGCCTCGCTGAACACCAGCTTGCACTGCGGGCAATGGTACAGCACCAGTCCGGGATAGCTGACCGTTGGCGTCGCCGCGGGATGGTCACAGCGGGCCATCGGCGCCGGGTCGGCGGGCGGGGTGATCGCTGGAATGTTCATCGCCGCTCCGGGGATGAGACGATCGTTCGACCCCGCCGCAGGCGCCGCCGCATGGCGTCCGCCTCGCGATCACCCGGCCGCTGGGCCAGATACCACTCCAGGTCGGTGGCAGCACGATCTGTTTGGCCGGCGCGCAACAGAGCCCGGGCACGCACCTTGTAGGCCAGCAGATAGCCGGGATGCCGCTGCACCAGCACATCAGTGGCGGCAATAGCGTCGCGGTAGCGGTCGAGCTTCAGCAGCACGACCGCCCGGTCGCCGATGGCTATTGAATCGTCCGGGTTCCCCATCAGGATGGTATCCAGCTCCGCCAACGCGGCGGTTTGGTCATGCGTCAGGCTCAGCGCGATGCTGCGGTCCAGCCGCGCCTCTACCCGCGCCGGGTCGAGCGCCACCGCCCGGGTCAGGAACGGCAACGCTCTGCCCGGCTGATCCGCTAGCAACAGGGTGCTGCCCATGTGGTATTGGGTCCAGGCAGCATTCGGCCGCAGCGCCAGCGCCCTGGCGCCATATCGGAGGGCGGCATCGGTATCACCGCGACGGTAGGCGATGCCCGCCAGCATCCGGTAGCTGTCGAAGTAGTTGGGGTCGAGGGCGATGGCCTGCTTGAAATACGGTATGGCAGCCCGCTCGTCGCCACGGATGGCCAGCTCGACGCCGATGTTCATGTAGGAGATCGCCGCGGCGGGATGGCGACGGGACACATCGCCGAACAGCGAGAGACCGTCGTGCCAGACGCGGCAGCGGGCGTGCGCCAGTGAGCCCAGCACCATCACCAGGACGGCCGCCGACGCCAGGGGCGCCATCCGCGCCGCGGCGCCGTGTGCACGGCGCCGCCAATGGTCGATCATCGCACCGGCGATCAGGCAGGGGCCGAGCAGAGCAAGATAGAGATACCGGTCGGCAATCACCGCCCCGCCGGCCGGGACCAGCTGCAGCATCGGCAGCAGCGAGCCGCAGAATATGCCCGCTCCCAGCAGGAGCGAGCGGCGATCGCGCAACAGCCACACGACCGCGCCTGCGGCCATCGTCCCGGCCAGCGCGATCACGATGATCTGTGGGTACAGCCGCAATTGCCCATCCAGCGGATAGGGATAGAACGCCGACAGCCGCGCCGGCCAAACGGCGATGGCTCCGTAGCGCAGCAGCGAGAACAGCGCCAGACCAAGGCGATCGCCCGCCCCCAGCCCGGCGGCCATTCCCGTCGCGATCACCTGCCGGGCCGCCCACAATGCCAGCCCGGCGGTGCCGGCCGCGACCAGCGCGAAGGGGACGATGTCGGCCAGCGCCCGCCGCAGCGGCCGGTTGCCGACGAACCAGTCGAGCAGCAGCAGCAATCCGGGCAGCACCATCGCCTGCCCCTTGCTGAGCGCCGACATCACCGCCAGTGACAGGCTCAGCCAGTACCAGCGTCGGCCGCAGCAGCTGCGGATATGCTTGAGATACGCGATCATGGCACCCAGCAAGAACAGCGAGTAGAGCAGGTCCTTGCGGCCCGAGATCCAGGCGACCGATTCCACGTGCGCCGGATGGACCGCGAACAGCAGCGCGCCGCAGAGCGCGCCCAGGGAGCGTCCGGTGAGCGACCGCAGCAGCCAGAACACCAGCAGGACGTTGGCGATGTGCAGCAGCAGGTTGGTGGCGTGGTACGCCCGGGGCCGCGTCCCGCCGACGGCGCGGTCGACGGCGTAGGACAGCAGCGTCAGGGGCTGGTAGTTGCTGAAGAACGGCCGGTCGAACATCATGGCCAGATGCGGCGCGTCGAGCGCCGTGATGGCGGGATCGTCCTGGAGGTACGTGTAATCATCCCATAGCAACTGACCAGCCATCGCCCCAACGTATGATGCTGCCGTGACAACGACGATGATTAGGGCGCAGAGCATTATCACCAGCCGCTGACCCGAGGTTTTTTCGGTCACCGTCAACACTCGCTGGATACCCGGCAGTTCGATCATCGTATCAATGCCTTCGTCACGCCCGAGGAGCGGGGTGGCATGGATTCCGCGATCCGGGCGCAGGACGCCGCGGAATCGGGCTGGCCTCGTTGCTGATAGACGACGGCCAGGTTCCGCCAGGCATCCGGCAGCCTTGGCGCAAGCTGGATCACCCGGCGATAGTGCCGGGCGGCGCCGGCCAGGTCCCCCTGGAGGTGCAACACCATCCCCAGGTTGAGCTCGGCCTCGACGTAGCCGGGCCGGCATAACAGCGCGTTCCGGTATTCGTGTGCGGCCTGCCGCAATTGGCCGTTCTCCTGGTACGACAGCCCCAGGCAGTAGCGGAGCCCGGCCGAGCCCGGCGCGAGGGCGATGCCGCGTTCGAAGGCGCCCGCGGCCAGCGCCGGACGGCCGGTGGACTGGTAGACGATCCCCAGGTTCTGGTAGTGGTCCTTGTTGAACGGTTCCAGCCTCATGGCCCGGTCAAGATACACCTCGGCGACATCGTATTCGCCGCGGTCGATGTAGACCGAACCCAGATAGCTGTAGGGCAATGCGATCCGCGGCGCGGCCTCGATGGCATCGTTGAGCAGGGAAAAACTGTCGGCGAACACCGGCAGCCGTTGGCCGGTCCGGGCGGCGAACAACCCGATCACCACCGTTGCCGCCAGCGCCCCGGCCGGGCGGATGCGGCCCAGCCGCTCCCAGAGGCGTGCCTGCGCCACCAGCAGGCAGATCCCGGCCAGCGGCACGTACATCCGGTGCTCAAGGAAATTGGGGTACGACGTGCCCCGCATCAGGTGTGGCGCCATGAACAGCACCGCCAACGCCGCGCCGCACGCGGCGTAGGCCGGGCGCCGCACGCCCCCGGCCAGCAGCAGGAACAGGATCGCCAGCCCGGCCAGGCCGTGGATCGCATCCGCGGTGCGCGGCACCGGCAGGACGGACAGCCGCACCGGGATCACCGCCTTGCCGATGTACCCGGTCAATCCGGCCACGTTTTCCCGCAACGTATTGAAGATCATGGGATGCACCTCGGGGTTCACCGCGATCACGCTGTTGCGCGCGATGAACCACGAGAGGCCGATCACTGCCCATCCCATCACCGAGGCAATGACCACGCGACGGCGGCCGCCATCCTGCTCCGACATCAGCAGCAGTCCGCAGACAGCCGGCGCTGCGATGCCGGCCTCCTTCACCAGCAGCGCCGCGGCCACCGCGGCGAGATGCAGGATCATCCATCCCGCCCCACCGCCGCGCAGATAGCGCAGGTACGCCGCCAACGCCAGCAATACGAACAGCCCCAGCAGCGAGTCGTTGCGGCCGGGGATCCACGCCACCGCCTGGGCCTGCAGGGGATGGACCAGGAACAGGCCCGCCAGCGCCAAGGCCAGGCTGCGGCCGGAGCCGGTCATCCGCAGCAGCAACAGCAGCAGGCAGGTCGCGGCGATGTGGATCAGGATATTGGACAGATGGAAGGCCCAGGCCGCGATGCCGCCCCACAGCGCGTCCGCCATGAAGGAGATGATCAGCCCCGGGCGATAGGCGACGGTGCCGGCCCGGAACACGTCGCTGGACAGCACCGACGGAAGGTTGCGCCAGTCGCTGATGAACGCGGCGTCCTTGACGATCAGCACCCGGTCGTCGAAATAGGTGAACTGGTAACGGATCGCCGGCAGGAACAGCACCAGGCCCGCGATCGCCAGGACCGCCGCCGCGGCCCAATCGTCGCGCGCCGCCCACAGCGACCGTTTCCAGCCGCACAGTGTCACGCGCACCGCCGCGCTCATGGCGACCCTGCGCTGGGCGCCAGCGCGGCCAGGGCCCGGGCGATGTCCCCGTTGCCGGGATCCAGCCGGTGGGCGCGCCGCAGCAGCTTCAGACCCCAGCGCCGCTCTCCCTGTCGCGCCGCCACCGCCCCCAGTCGGTACCAGGCCCACGGC
>DATJQG010000040.1:0-7780 GCA_035506015.1 Candidatus Edwardsiibacteriota bacterium | reverse complement strand
TCCAAGATCTACGGGCTGGCCGGGCTGCGAGTGGGCTACGGCATTGCCGACCCGAAACTGATCGCCACCATCCGCAAGGTGCGGCTGCCGTTCAACGTGGGGCTGCTGTCGCAGCTGGCCTGCCAGGCGGCGCTGGGCGACACCCGGCACGTCAAGCGGAGCAAGGCGATGAACAGCGCCGGCAAGAAATACCTCTACCGCGAGTTCGACGCCATCGGCATGTCCTACGTGCCGTCGGAGGGCAATTTCATCCTGATCGATCCCCAGGTCGACTCGGCCCCGGTGTCCCACGCGCTGCAGCAGCTGGGCGTGATCGTGCGGCCGGTGAAGAACTACGGCATGCCGACCCAGCTGCGGGTGACCATCGGCACGCCGGCCCAGAACAAGCGGCTGGTCGCCGCGCTGCGGCGGGCCCTGGCGCCGGCCGGCCGCTAGCGGTCCGGCGCGTTCGCCATGGCGCACCAGCTGGTGATCGCGATCGACGGGCCGGCGGCCGCGGGCAAGAGCACGACGGCCAAGCTGGTCGCCGGCGAGCTGGGGTATCTCTACATCGACACCGGCGCCATGTACCGGGCGATGGGGCTGAAGGCGACACGGCTGGGCATCCCGTTCTCCGATATCGCGGCCATCGAACGGATGGCCGAGGGCACCGCGATCGACCAGCAGCAGACCGCGGACGGCGCCCGCACCATCCTCGACGGCGAGGACGTCAGCGCGGCGATCCGTTCGCCGGAGATCTCCCAGGCCGCGTCCGACATTTCCACGATCCCCGCGGTGCGGCGGCGGCTGGTGAAGCTGCAGCAGGGGATGGGCAAAGACGGCGGCGTGGTGATGGAGGGCCGGGACATCGCCACCGTGGTGTTCCCGCAGGCGGAGGTCAAGGTCTTCATGCAGGCCGGCATCGCCGAGCGGGCGCGGCGCCGGCTGGCGGAACTGGCGTCCAGGGGCGTCAGCGCCGACGCCGCTGAGCTGGAGCGCCAGATCGCGGCCCGCGACAAGCAGGACAGCGAGCGCGGCGACAGCCCGTTGGCGGTCGCCCCCGGCGCGGTGGTGATCGACACCACCGGGCTGACCATCGCGCAGCAGGTCGAACGGGTGGTGGCGCTGGCCCGGCAGAAGGCGCAGGCAGCCCGATGATCTGGGAAAGCCGGGCGTTCCATTCCCGCGCGTTCCGAATCTCCTGGTACTCGCTGAATTTTTTCATCCCGCGGCTGTTCGAATGGCGGGTGGCCGGGCGGGAACACGTGCCGGCCAGCGGCGCCTTCCTGGCGGCGTCCAACCACATCGCGCTGCTGGACCCGCCCTACGCCGGGGCCTCGCTGACCAGGGAGATCGCCTTCCTGGCCAAGAAGGAGCTGTTCGCCAACCCCTGGCTGCGGTCGCTGATCGCCGCGCACAACGCGCTGCCGATCCGGCGCGGCGGCTGGGACAGTTCGGCCTTCCGCCGGGTGGAGGGCATGATCCGGCGCGGCATCCCGGTGATGGTCTTCCCCGAGGGCACCCGCAGCAAGACGGGCGATTTCCTGGAACCCAAGGCCGGCATCGGCATGCTGGCGATCAAGCTGGGGATGCCGATCCTGCCGCTGTACATCGACGGCACCCAGCGGCCGCTGGGCGATCTCTTGCGGCGCAGAGCGAAGCTCACCAGCCGGATCGGGCCGATCATTCCGGCGGATATTATCCGGCAATACCATGATGACAAGGCCGGCTACCAGGCGCTCAGCGTCCACGTGATGGAGCGCATCGCCGGGCTGCGGGACGGCGCGCAGGGAGCGCAACGATGAGGATCGAGGTCGCCAAGAACGCCGGGTTCTGCTTCGGCGTCAAACGGGCGGTGCAGCTGGCGTTCGAGACCGCTGCGGCCTCGGCCGACCCGGTCTACACGCTGGGGCCGATCATCCACAACCCCGAGGTGGTGGCCGAGCTGGAGCGCCGCGGCGTCAAGGCCATCGCCGATCCCCATGACATCCGCAGGGGAGCGGTGATCATCCGCTCGCACGGCGTGCACCCCGACGTGATCGCCTCCCTGAAAAAACGCGGGCTGCGCATCATCGACGCCACCTGCCCGTTCGTCACCAAGGCGCAGCGGGCCGCGGCCCAGCTGCGGGACGAGGGCCGGCAGGTGGTGATCGTGGGCGAGCCGCACCATCCCGAGGTGGTGGCGCTGAAGGGCTACGCCGGGAACGACTCGGTGATCTTCAACCACCAGCCGGTGCGGATCAAGCCGCGGATCGGCGTGCTGTCCCAGACCACGGTCAGCGAGGACGATTTCGTGCGGGCGCTGCTGGCTTTCGGCAAGCGGGCCTCGGACATCCACATCTTCAACACCATCTGCAACGCCACGCAGATCCGGCAGCAGCAGACCATGGAGCTGGCCAAACGCTCGGACGTGATGATCGTGGTGGGCGGCCGCAACTCGGCCAACACCTCGCGGCTGGCCGAGCTCTGCCGCAAGGTCGGCAAGCCCACTCATTCGGTCGAGACCGAGGGCGAGCTGAAAGCAGCGTGGTTCAAGAACGCGAGCAAGGCCGGCGTCACGGCCGGCGCCTCGACCCCGGCGGCGACGGTGCGCCGCGTGGTCAAGCGGATCCGGGAACTCACAACCAGGAAAACGAAGGCAGAACACCGGAAACGAAGCGGGAAGCACCCCGCGTAAGGCAATGGGCGGATCCGTTTTCGCATTCTGTTCCTTGTTTTAAACGGCTGGCATTGGTCGGCCGATTCTAGGAAAAAGGAAGGTACCCCAACCATGGCAAAGGCCAACAAGTTCCGTTCAGAGGACCTGAACGACGAGCTCATCGTCGATGAGCAGGAGACCAAGGCGGCGGACGAGTTCCGCCAGCTGCTGGACCAGTCGCTGCACCACAAGAAGTTCGAGGAGGGCGAGGTGGTGTCGGGCACGGTGCTGCGGATCACCGGCGACTCGGTGATCGTGGACGTGGGCTTCAAGTCCGAGGGCGTGGTCAAGCTCAACGAGTTCACCGACACCTCCGCGGTCAAGCCCGGCGACAAGCTGGACCTGTACCTGGAGAAGGTCGAGGACGACGAGGGCCAGATCGTGCTGTCCAAGCAGCGCGCCGACTTCATCCGGGTGTGGGACAAGGTCAAGGAATCGCTGGACAGCGAGAAGGTGGTGGAGGGCCGCGTGGTGCGCCGCGTCAAGGGCGGGCTGATCATCGACCTGATGGGCGTCGACGCCTTCCTGCCGGCCTCGCAGATCGGCCTGCGGCCGCTGGAGTCGCTGGACTCGCTGGTCGGCAACATGATCCCGCTGAAGGTGATCAAGATCAACAAGAAGCGCCGCAACATCGTGGTCTCGCGCCGCGTGGTGCTGGACGCCGAGCGCGCCAAGCTGCGCGACGTGATCCTGGCCGAGATCGACAAGGGCCAGATCCGCGAGGGCGTGGTCAAGAACATCACCGACTTCGGCGTGTTCATCGACCTGGGCGGGCTGGACGGCCTGCTGCACATCACCGACATGTCGTGGGGCCGCATCAACCACCCGTCCGAGGTGCTGCAGATCGGCGCCCGCGTCAAGGTCAAGATCCTGGAGTACGACCGCGAGAAGAGCCGGGTGTCGCTGGGCCTGAAGCAATTGACCCCCCATCCGTGGGAAAATATCGAAACCAAGTTCCCGGTGGGCGCCAAGATCAAGGGCAAGATCGTCAGCATCGTGGACTACGGCGCCTTCATCGAGCTGGAGCGCGGCGTCGAGGGCCTGATCCACATCTCGGAGATGTCGTGGACCAAGCAGGTCAAGCACCCCTCCAAGATCCTGTCGATCGGCGACCTGGTGGACGCGGTGGTGCTGAAGATCGACAAGGAGGAGCAGAAGATCAGCCTGGGGCTGCGGCAGCTGGAGCCCGACCCCTGGTTCACCATCGACCAGAAGTACCCGGTGGGCACCAAGGTCGACGGCAAGGTGCGCAACGTCACCAACTTCGGCATCTTCGTGGAGATCGAGGAGGGCATCGACGGCCTGATCCACATCTCCGACATCTCGTGGACCAAGCGCATCAAGCACCCGTCCGAGGTGGTCAAGAAGGGCGACAAGGTGATGTGCGTGGTGACCAACATCGACAAGGACAACCGCCGCATCTCGCTGGGCATCAAGCAGCTGGACGAGGACCCCTGGATGGGCATCGGCAGCAAGTTCAAGCTGGGCCAGGCCGTGCACTGCAAGGTCAACCGGCCGCTGGAGCGGGGCCTGCTGGTGGACATGGACCACGGCTTCGAGGGCTTCGTGCCGGTCTCCGAGCTGGAGGGCGTGGACGAGGCCAAGCTGGCCGAGACCTTCAAGGGCGGCGAGGAGCTGGACCTGCTGATCATCGAGATCGACCAGGTCAACCGGCGGATCGCGCTGTCCCAGAAGGCGCAGAAGAAGGGCGAGGAAGCCAAGGACGCCCAGCCCTACCTCAAGACCGAGCCCGCCGGCACGGTGATGGGCGACGCCCTGAAGGAAGCGCTGAAGAAGCAGGAGGAAAAGACGGAAGAGAAGAAGCCCGAGGCCGGCGCGTAATCCCGATCCGGACCCGGAACACCCAGCACCCCGCCCAGCAATGGGCGGGGTTCGTTCTTGCCTCGGCAAGGCCGTTGACTTTCCACCGAAATAGAGGTAAACTACACCATTGTATCAATAAGGATCGATGGACATGAAACGGATAATTTTTCTCCCGTTGCTGACGGCCCTTTGCTTATCGGCCGCGGCCCGTCTGGATGCGCAGCTGTTCAGTGTACCGAAACAGCTGCCGGCCGCCAGCGCCAGGCTGGAAGACGCGTTCCGGAGGCTGGGACCGGAGCAGCGCCTGCCGGTGCTGGTCTATTTCACCGACAAGCAAGTCTTCAGCGACGGCCAGTTCCGGGCGGCCCTGGCGCTGCGCCGTTCGCAGCTCAGCGCCCGCGCCCTGCAGCGCCGCGCCAAGTGCGGCAGCGGCGGCATCACATTCCTCGACCTGCCGGTCAGTTCATCATACATCGATCAAGTGCGCGCGCTGGGAGCGACGCTGCGGCAGCGGCTCAACTGGTTCAACGCCGCCAGCTTCGAGATGACCGCGGCGCAGGCGCAGGCCGCAGCCCAGCTGGGCTGCGTGCAGCGGCTGGACCTGGTCGCCCGGTGGCGCGCCGCGCCCGCACCGCAGCAGCGGCCGGAACCGGAAACGCCGTCCGCGACTCCCGCCAAGGCGCACCTGCTCAATTACGGGCCGTCCTATTGGCAGCTGCACCAGATCAACGTCGACGTCTGCCACGACTCGGGCTACTCGGGCAGCGGTGTGCTGGTGGCGATGTTCGACAACGGCTTCCGCAAGGGCCACCACGCCTTCGACTCGATCCGCGCCACCGGCCGGCTGGTCGACCAGTGGGACTTCGTCAGCGGCCAGCCCCTGGTCGACAGCGCCTCGCACGGCACCGGCACCTGGTCCGAGGCCGGCGGCTACGTGCCCGGCAAGCTGATCGGCCCCGCCTACAAGGCGATCTGGGCCATCTATCACACCGAGGACAACAACCAGGAAATGCCGGTCGAGGAGGACCACTGGGCGGCGGCGCTGCAGCGGGCCGATTCGGTCGGCGCCGATGTCGTGTCCAGCTCGCTGGGGTATTTTGATTTTGATTCGACCCAGTATTCGTATACCTATGCCGACATGGACGGCAATACCGCGATCTCCACCATCGCCGCGCGCCACGCCGCCGCGCTGGGCATCGTGGTCTGCAACGCCATGGGCAACAGCGGGCCGGCCATCGGCACCATCATTGCGCCGGCCGACGCCGATTCGATCATCTCGGTGGGCGCGGTCGACTCGCTGGGCGTGATCGCCGACTTCAGCTCGCGGGGGCCGACCTACGATGGCCGCCGCAAGCCCGAGGTCTGCGCCAAGGGGGTCAGTGACTACTGGGCAAGCTGGACCGGGATCAGCAGTTATTCGAGCGGCGGCACGGGCACGTCCTGCTCCACGCCGCTGGTGGCGGGCAGCTGCGCACTGGTGATCCAGGCCCATCCCGCCTGGACGCCGCTGCAGGTGCGCCAGGCGCTGATGATGACCGCCAGCAAGCACGCCAACCCGGACAGCTCGACCTACGGCGGGGGGATCATCGACGTCTGGGCGGCCATCCATTACGATACTTCCGCCGCCGGTGTCGGCGGCCTCTCGCGGCCAGCGGCAGGGCGGTTCTTCGTCGTGCGTGCCTATCCCAATCCCGCCAGCGGCGCGGCAACCATCTCGTTGACCCTGCCCAGGGCCGGGCTGGTCACGGCATCGCTCTACGATGCCGCCGGCCGCTGTATGCGCACGCTGCCCGCGGTCGCCATGACCGCGGGGAGCAACCGGCTGTGCTGGGACGGGCGCGACCAGACCGGCCGACCGGCGGCAGCGGGGGTGTATTTCTGCCGCATCAGCGCACCCGGCGGCAGCGCCGTCGCCCGGATCGTGATGGTGCGGTGAGCGCCTCGCGGACAGCACCGGCAGCGTGCCGGCAGTCCGGGTGAGAACCGGTCCGCACGACGCTAAAACCCCTCGATCAGAGGGGTTTTTTATTGACTTCAGCGCCGTTTCAATATATGATTGGAAACGTTTTCATCCTATCGCACTGCTGACTATCGTATTCGGTTGATGAGCGATCATATCATCCATTCAGAGAGGATGCGCAGACCATTAGTGATATTGCTGGCGACGTTCACTTTGACGTTGATCAGCATCCGGCCCGGTCTGGGACAGCGCGGCGGTGCGATGGTGCGGCTCGATCTGCTCTGCCCGCGGACGTCATTGCCCCGCCTGGCCCTCCAGCTGGAACGCGATGCCATCACGCTGGTCGATATCGATTCCAGCAGTGCCGGGCCGGCGATCGTCCGTGTCAGCCTAAGCCCGCGGCGCTTCCGCGCGTTGTTCAGCCCGGTGCTGGTCACCCGAAGTGTGGCCCGCAGCGCGGACCATGGATTCTATGACCAGCAACATCTCGAGCGCTATGTCATCCCGGCACGCTACCGCGGCCTGATCGCCGGTATCCGGCTGCCCGATCCCCAAATCGAATGACGCGAGGGAACGACCGATGCCACACGGCCAACTGGAGGTGATCTGCGGCTGCATGTTCAGCGGCAAGACCGAGGAGCTGATTCGCCGCATCAAGCGAGCCACCTACGCCAAGCAGCGGGTGCAGGTCTTCAAGCACTCGTTCGACACCCGCTACGACGAGCTGGCCGTCACCACGCACTACGGTCTGAAGCTGCCCACCCTGGCCTGCACCTCGGCCGCGGACATCATCCGCGCGGTGCAGCGCGGCACCGAGGTGGTGGGGATCGACGAGGTGCAGTTCTACGCCCAGGACATCGTGGACGCACTGGACGAGCTGGCGCACAACGACATCCGGGTGATCGTCTCCGGGCTGGACCTGGACTTTCGCGGCGAGCCGTTCGGCCCGATGCCGCAGCTGCTGACCATCGCCGAGAAGGTCGACAAGATGACCGCCATCTGCCTGGTGTGCGGCGAACCGGCCACCCGCAGCCAGCGCCTGCTGGACGGCCACCCGGCCTCGTGGGACAGCGAGATCATCTCGGTGGGGTCGTCCGAGAAGTACGAGCCGCGCTGCCGCCACTGCCACGTGGTGCCCAACAAGCCGGCCACGGCGGCATTCAAGCTGTCGCGGCAGATGGAGCTGTAGGGCGGTGGACGAGATCGCGCGACGGACCAGGGAATCGTACGAACTCCTGGCCGACGATTATGCCCGCAATAACCGCCATGGGATGGAGCCTTGCTTGGTGCCGCTGGCTGAACGGATGGTCTCGCACGTC
>DATJQG010000039.1:0-3976 GCA_035506015.1 Candidatus Edwardsiibacteriota bacterium | reverse complement strand
TGGAACGCGGAAAAACAGCGGCGGCTGCGGGACGGCACCATCCGCGGGTGGCGGCAAGCGGACCAGTCCTCCCTGCCGCACAGCGACGGCAACACGTACCGGTTGTCGGGCAAGCTGGCCTGTCGCATCCCCGAATTCAATGCGAAGGCAACAGTGGCCGGTTTTGCCAACCGCGAGCAGTACGGCGGCTACAGCGCCAGCTGGAAATACAATCTGGACAACGAGCAGTCATATCTCGACAAGCAGAACCTGATCTACCTGGATCTGCGGCAATCCGTCGGACGCGACCAACGAACATTCTACACGTTGATACTCTCCCATTACGGCACGCTCTCGCAGATCGGCGTCAGGGACACCATGGCCGAGAAGGGCCGCCATTGGTGGCAGGATTACACATTCCTGTCCGACGCCGACGCCGATCACAACGGGATGTACGACGCCTACGAGGGCAACGTGCCCATGTGGGGCATCGACAATCCCTACGGCGTGCCGGGGTTGTTCATCACCAACGGGCTGTGGCGGACGTGGGAGAAAACGCAGGTCAGCTACACAGGGTTGAAGGGCGATGTAACCTCGCAAGTCAACAGGAACAATCTGGCGCAGGGCGGGATCGATTACAAGAAACACCGGGTCTACAAGAAATACAACTCGCTGCCGTGGGACCCTGACCCCTTCAAGGATCAATACGACAACCGGCCGGTGACGTTCGCGGGGTATCTGCAGGACCGGTACGAGGTGGAGGGTTTCGTCCTCAACGCCGGCCTGCGGCTCGATTACCTCGATCCCAGCGTCCAGTATTACAAGAACCAGTTCGATACGCTGCAGGGCAAGAACCAGGCCAAAACCGCGCATTATTGGTCGACGCGGGTCGGCGTCGCCTACCCGATCACCGAACGGTTCAAGCTGCGCGCCAACGTGGGGCGCTATGTCCAGCAGCCGACCTGGGAATACCTGTACGACGGCCTGAGCGCCGATGTCATCCGGCGCGGCAACCAGGTCGTGGGCAACCCCAACATGGCGTGGCCGTCGACCGTGGCCTACGAGATGGGCTGTGACCGGCAGTTCAGCTATACGCTCAAGGGCGATGCGACGCTGTATTACAAGGAGGCGAACGGGTTGACCGGCATGGTCCTGGATAGCCTGGGCGGCAACGTGTACGATGGATACAGCAGCAAGACCAACGTCACGGTACGCGGCCTGGAACTCAACCTGGAGCAACATGCGTATCCCTTGGGGTGGCAGCTTTCCTATACCTTGACGCAGGCCGTGGGCGGCGAGTCCTACGCAGAGGAATTCTACGATAACTTCCGGTACTTTTACCCTTGGGGTGTGGATCAATATTTCTCATCGCAGCATTACACGGCGGAACACGACCTCGACTGGGACCAGCGCCACAAGCTGATGCTGGCCGCCGACCTCGACCTCGACCAGCGCGACGGCCCGCAACTGCTGGGCATCCGGCCGCTGGGCGGCGTGTCGGTCAGCGTCGTCAACACCGTAGCCAGCGGGTTGCCGTACACCCGGCTCGATGCACAGGGCCTGCCGGTCGGCGGCATCAACGGCGGCCGGATGCCGTGGACCTGGAACACCGACCTCAAGGTCGTCAAGACGTTCGAGGTCCGTCGCGCCAATGTCTCGCTGGAGCTGGACGTCACCAACTTGTTCGACCGCCGCAACACCGCCGGGGTCTACGGCGCGACCGGCCTGCCCGGCCAGAACCCCGCGCCGCTGGGCTATGCGGCCTTCGCCGACTCCAGCATCCGCGACAGCCTGCCGGGCACGGTCAACGCGGCGGGCGACACCATCCGCTATCCCAACCCCAACTATAGCAGATGGCGCGATCTCGACGGCGACGGCACTATCGACGGCCGCGAGCTGTACGCTACGTACGTCCTGGCCTACCAGGATTATTTCGGCGACCCGTTCAACAGCGCGCGGATGTCCAGCAGCGCGGCCTACCAGCCGCCGCGGCGGATCAAGCTGGCAGTCAGCGTGGCGTTTTAGCGGACAGGCACGAAAAAGCCCGGGCGGTTAAGCCCGGGCTTTTGTTTTGACCTCACCCCTGCCCCTCTCCCTGCGGGCGAGGGGTAAACTAACACCCCTTCCCTCATGGGGAAGGGGCAGGGGTTAGGTCATCGAGGCCTACGCGCAGCCCTCGTCGGGCTTGCAGGCGTCTGGTCCCGTGTGGACCTTGCCGTCGCGCAGCTCGATCACGCTGTTGGCCATCTTGGCCAGGTCGGGGTTGTGGGTCACCACGATCACCGTCAGGTTCTCCCATTTGTTGAGCTCCTTCAGCAGGAAGCCGATCTCGGTGCTGCGGCGCGTGTCCAGGTTGCCGGTGGGCTCGTCGGCCAGCAGGATGCGCGGCTTGTTGACCAGCGCCCGGGCGATGGCCACGCGCTGCATCTCGCCGCCCGAGATCTGGCCGGGCAGGTGGTGCTTGCGGTTGGCGATGCCCAGCAGGCCCAGGATCTCGTCCACGCCCTTTTCGGCGCCGGGCTTTTTGTAGAAGGTGAAGGGCAGCACGATGTTCTCCAGTACGGTCAGCGTCGGGATCAGGTAGAACTTCTGGAACACGTAGCCGAACATCTCGCGCCGCACCTTGGTCAGCTCGGCCTCGCCCAGCGCCGTGCCCTGGTCGAATATGCTCTGGCCGGACAGCGCCAGCTTGCCCGAGGACGGGTTGTCCAGGCAGCCCAGGATGTTGATCAGCGTGGTCTTGCCCGAACCCGACGGCCCGATGAACGAGACGAAGTCGCCCTGCCCCACGGTCAGCGACACGCCGTCGACCGCGGCGATCCGCTCGCTGCCGCGCTGGTAGACCTTCGTCAGGTCCGTGGCCTGGATCGATAATTGTTCGGTCATGGCTGTATCCTTATCTCTAATACTTCGATACTGATTACTGTCATCGCGAGCCGGCCATCGCGCCTCTGCGTGCGAAGCGATCCAGTGATTAGTTCCATGGATTGCTTCGTCTGTGTGGCACAGAGCGATTCTCGCAATGACGGTAGTCGCCGATTATCAGTCCGTCTCGCTGCGGATGGCCTCCAGCGGCCGCACCCGGCCGGCCCGCCAGGAGGGATAGACGCCGGACAGCAGCCCGATCACCGTCACCACGGCGAAAGTCAGCAGCACCAGCGGCGCGTCGATCCGCACCAGGCCGCCGGACGGCGTGTAGGGCAGCAGCTGGCGGATCAGGACCTCCGTAAGCTTGGCCGTGGCCACGGCCAGCGCGGCGCCGATCGCGCCGCCGGAGAGGCACAGGATCAGCGTCTCCAGCCAGATCAGCTTGAAGATGTCCGACGCCATCGCGCCCATCGCCTTGAGGATGCCGATCTCCTGCAGCCGCTCGATCACCGACATCAGGATGGTGTTGATCACCCCGACGATGGCGATCAAGATGGCGATCAGGGCGATGGAGAACACCATCACCTTGGCGGTGGACACCAGCGACATGATGGTCTGCTTGACCTGGGCCAGGCTGACCACCTGGACGTCGGGCAGCGTGTACATCCGCTCCTCGAACTTGTCGACGTCGGCGTCCTTGCGCACCTTGATGCCGATGCCGGTCAGCTGGCCAGGCTGGTCGAACACCTTCTGCACCGTGCCGATCGGCAGAAAGATGGTGCCGTCGTCCTGGGTGCCCGAGCGGGCCAGCACGCCGACGATGGTGACCTCGACGTTCTTGTCCGGGATCAGATACTTGTCGCCGACCTCGCGCTGCTCCAGCTCGGCCGCCTCGTAGCCCATCACAGCTTCGCTGGCATTATTATCCGTGAACCATTTCCCCTTGGCGAACTTCAGCACGGTCTTCATCGAGGGGAAGGTCGCGGCATCGACGCCCAGGTACGCGGTCAGGCCGCCGCTCTCGCCCTTGTTGGGGTCGAAGATGGCCTGCATCAGCATCGGCGTCACCTTCTCGGCCTCGGGCTGCTTGGCGATGGAGTCGGCGATGGCGGCCTTCATGTAGCGCAGG